>JABMRG010000163.1 GCA_013202935.1 Candidatus Omnitrophota bacterium | reverse complement strand
GTCAAGAGGAACACTGAGGGCCATTCGAAGCCTGGGGATATATGAAGAGGTGTATAATGGAACAGACGAAAAGTATGAACTAGGATTTACCAATAACGGTTTCATTGAACATTTTGATCCCCGAGGATCATATATTTATGGCATACCCTATGAGTACTATAAAGACCTTAAGATAAGAAAATATGGTTTTCATGGAACAAGCCATAAGTTTGTGGCAAAAGAGGCAGCGAAAGAATTAAAGAAAGATCTGAAAAGCTTAAAGATAATAACCTGCCATCTTGGCAATGGCTGCAGCATTACAGCTGTTAAAAATGGAAAGTCTATTGATACCAGTTTAGGTTTTACGCCATTAGAAGGGCTGTTGATGGGTACCCGCTCTGGCGATATTGACCCTGCGATTATACTCTATTTGATGAAAAAGAGGCATATGAGCCCAAAATCTATGGATGAGCTGTTAAATAAAAAGAGCGGGCTGCTTGGAGTATCAGGAATAAGTAATGACATGAGGGATATACTAAAAGCAGTAAAGGCCAATAAGCCGCGCGCAAAACTTGCTCTTGATATTTTCCTATATAGGATAAAGAAGTATATAGGCGCATATGCTGCGAGTATGGATGGTCTGGATGCGGTAGTATTGACAGCCGGTATCGGCGAAAACGTGCCTCTTATAAAAACGAAAATAGCCAAAGACCTAAGGAGATTTTTTTATAGTTTAAAGGCAAAGGTTTTGGTTATACCGACTGATGAAGAACTGGAAATAGCTCAAGAGACAGCACAAGTTCTTACAAAGCGAAAATAATGAAGATCCACGTAAATGCTATACCGATGGAAGGCATGGATTTAGAAAAGGATATAATGCCTTTGGATCTTAATCTTGAAACAAAGAGTGTATACTACTCGGATAAGGTGCATCTTAAGGTGCATGCAGAGAGGGACAAGGATATACTAAGTGCTGATTGCTATCTTAAGACAACTAAAACCCAAATCTGCTCAAAGTGCACTGCTGAATTTGAATCTATCGTAGAAAAAAAAGAGAAGTTTATCTATCAGCTTACTGGCGAGCATGTAGTGGATTTAAGCGATGATATAAAGGATACTATAATACTCGATTATTCTATCCGGCCCTTATGCAAGCAGGATTGCAAAGGCCTCTGTGCAGAATGCGGAAATAACCAAAACATAGAACAGTGTAACTGCAAGGTGAAAAAATGGCAAAAATAGGAATTATAGGTGGCAGCGGACTCTATGAGATAGAAGGTTTAAAAAACACAAGATGGGAAAAGGTAGATACCCCCTTCGGCGAACCTTCGGATGAGTATATGATAGCTGAACTTGCAGGTGCTGAGATAGCTTTCCTGCCGCGCCATGGAAGAGGGCATAAGATCTTGCCTACCGAGCTAAACTATACTGCGAATATTTATGGTATGAAGAAGCTTGGAGTTGATACTATAATATCTGTTTCAGCTGTGGGGAGTTTTAAGGAGGAGATAAAACCACTTGATATATTAATACCTGATCAGTATGTTGACAGAACCAACCAGGGAAGAAAGACCACATTTTTCGGAGATGGCATAGTAGCACATGTTAGTTTAGCAGAGCCTTCATGCCCTGTTCTTGCCGATGCTATATATAATGCTGGGAGATCATTTGGGCTGAACATACATAAGGGTGGCACCTATCTTAATATGGAAGGCCCGGCATTCTCTACCAAAGGAGAGTCGCTGCTCTATAAGAGCTGGGGTATGGATGTTATCGGTATGACAAACATGCCAGAGGCAAGATGCGCAAGAGAGGCCGAAATCTGCTATGTGACAATGGCTATGGTAACAGATTATGACTGCTGGCATACCTCTGAGGATGTGACGATTGATATGATTATACAGAACCTTCTTAAGAATGTTGATAGTGCAAAGAAGATATTAAAAGAGGTAATACCCGGCCTTTCCTCAGAAAGAGGCTGCGGGTGCAATAGCGCACTTAAAGATGCTATTGTCACAAGGCCTGAACTTATTCCTGAAGAGACAAAGAAAAAGCTCGATATAATTATTGGGAAATATATAAAATAATATGGATTACAAGGATAGCTTAAACCTGCCAAAGACAAAATTCTCCATGAAGGCAAATCTTCCCCAGAGAGAGCCTGAGACGCTTAAACTCTGGAATGATACTGGTATTTACGAAAAGATAAAAGATGCCCGTTCTAAAAATGAGAAGTATGTGCTCCATGATGGCCCACCTTACGCAAACGGCCACATACACATAGGCCATGCACTAAATAAGACCTTAAAGGATATGGTGGTTAAATACAAGACCATGCGTGGTTACTATTGTGAATATATACCAGGCTGGGACTGCCATGGACTTCCAGTTGAACATCAGCTCTTTAAGAAACTCAAGAAAAGAAAAGGTGATATACCGCAGGTTGAATTTCGTAAAAAGGCCCATGAGTATGCCATGGGTTTTGTGGATATACAAAAAGAAGAATTTAAAAGGCTTGGCATCTTTGGCGAGTGGGATAATCCATACCTTACATTAGATAGAGGCTATGAAGCCGGTATAATAAGGTCGTTTGCAAAGCTGGTTGAAAAAGGTTATATCTATCAAGGGTTAAAGCCGGTTAACTGGTGTTATAGATGCGAGACCGCACTTGCCGAGGCTGAGGTGGAATATGAGGACCATACCTCGCCGTCTGTCTATGTGAAGTTCAGGATAAAAGAAAGCTCACAATTTAAAGGAGAGGCCTTTATACTTATCTGGACAACTACACCCTGGACATTAATAGCCAATGTAGCAGTAGCGGTTCATCCTGATTCTGAGTATCTTCTGATAAAATCATCCGGTCAAAATATTATTCTGGCAAAGCAACTATTGGAACAGGTTGTTGAAAAAAGCTCTTTAGGTAAATATGAAGTGGTGGCTACTTTAAAAGGTAAAGAACTTGAAGCAACAACCTATGACCACCCATTTGGCTTACGTGAAGGAAAGATAGTGCTGGCAGATTATGTTTCTATGGAAGAAGGAACAGGCTGTGTACATACCGCTCCTGGCCATGGACAGGAGGACTACTTAATAGGCCAGAAGTATGGGCTCCAGACAGTTATGCCTGTTGATGCAAAGGGAAGGTTCAGTGATGAGGCAGGTGAGTTTAAAGGTATGAATGTATATGAAGCTAACCCTCTTATCATAGATAAGCTTAAGAGCTTAAACCTGCTCCTGCATTCTGAAGATATAGCTCACTCATACCCTCATTGCTGGAGATGCAAGAATCCTATAATATTCAGGGCAACAGAGCAGTGGTTTATGTCTGTTGACCATAATAATTTAAGAAAAAAGATACTTGATAAGATAAAAGGGGTGGGTTGGATTCCGAAACAGGGCGAGGAACGTATATCTACTATGGTGGCAAACCGTCCTGACTGGTGCCTATCAAGACAGAGATACTGGGGTGTGCCTATACCTGTATTCCGATGCAAAGGCTGCGACGAATGGATAGCGGATTATAAGCTTATCAACTATTTTGCAGAAATAGTAGAAGAGAAAGGCTCTGATTGCTGGTTTGAACTGGATCCAAAAGAGCTTGTGCCTAAGGGATATAAATGCAAATGTGGTTCTGGTGATTTTGAAAAAGGCGAGGATATTGTGGATGTCTGGTTTGAGTCAGGCGTAAGCCACCAGTCTGTCTTAAAAGATAGGAAGGGCCTCGGATATCCATGTGACCTATACCTTGAGGGAAGTGACCAGCATCGTGGATGGTTTCAGTCCGCACTTATTACTTCGATGGGCATAGATGGAATTTCAGCTTTTAAATCTGTGCTTACACACGGCTTTGTAGTGGATGGCATGGGAAGAAAAATGTCAAAGTCTTTTGGCAACGTTATATCGCCCCAGGAGATAATAAAAGATTTTGGCGCTGATATATTAAGGCTCTGGGTAGCCTCATCTGACTATAATGATGATGTGCGTATATCTAACAATATAATCGCACGTCTGACCGATGCGTATCGTAAGATACGCAATACAGCAAGGTTTGCACTGGGGAACTTATCTGACTTTGATCCGGATAAGGATAGGGTACCATATGAGAAGATGCTTGAGATAGATAGGTGGGCTGTCTCTAAATCACATAGCCTGCTTAAGGAGATCGAAGACTCCTATGATAGTTTTCAGTTCCACAAGGTATATCATAAGCTTTATACATTTTGCGTAGTGGATATGTCCAACTTTTACCTCGATATATCAAAGGATAGGCTCTATACATTTAAGTCTGATTCATTAGAGCGCCGCTCTTGCCAGAGCGCCATGTATGAGGTGCTCAATATTCTTGTAACAGCGATAGCCCCGATAATGGTATTTACAGCAGAGGAGATATGGCTACAGATGCCGAAGACAAAAGGTATGCCTGAAAGTATACATATGCAGCTGTGGCCTGACACAAAAGACTTAAGGGTAGATAAGCCCTTAGAGGCTACTTATGGGGAGCTTAAAAAGATCAGGGATATTGTATTAAAAGTTCTTGAAGCCAAGAGAAGTTCTGATATAATAGGTAGTCCGCTGGAGGCGAAGGTTAACCTTTATGCAGAGTCAGATAAGGTCCGTGTTTTGTTAAATGATTATGAAGAAAAATTTCCGGAGTTGTTTATAGTTTCACAAGCGAGCCTGCTGGGAGGGAAGGCTCCAGAAGGAGCTTTTAGGGATGATAACTTTCCCGAGATCTCCATTACAGTAGATAAGGCAGAAGGCTCAAAGTGCACACGTTGCTGGAATTATAGTATATCTGTAGGAAAAGACAAAAATTTTCCAGATACATGCGAAAGATGCCAGAAAGTGCTTTTAGACATGAAAAGAGAAGTTTGAGGCATGAACAGGTTACAGAAGGCAAAGATCAAGAGTATCTTACTAAAGATGCGCGAAGATCTTATTTCAAAGATTAAATATATAGAGAAGGAGACTCTTAGAAAATCTCAGAAGGAGGCCTCCGGTGACCTGTCCGGATACAGCTTCCATATGGCTGATGTAGCGAGTGATAATTTTGAACGTGAACTTTCCTTAGACTTGGCAGAGAATGAGAGGGAACTGCTGCGTAAAATTGAAGATTCCATGCGTCGCCTTAAAGAAAAGAAATTTGGTGACTGCCAGCAGTGCAGCAAGTCCATAACCATGAAGCGCTTAAGCGCCGTACCCTATGCGCTTATGTGTATAACGTGTCAAAAAGAGGAAGATAAAAAATCTAAATAGGCGTGTGGCCATTCTTAATTCTTTCCATATCAGTAGTTTTTGTTGATCGCGTTCTTAAATTTATCATATTCGATAAATTTGCAGTCGGTTCTTCTATTCCCATAATAAAAGGCTTACTTCATATTACCCCTATCTACAATACCGGCATTGCATTCGGACTCTTAAAGAACGGAAGCAACCTTATATTTATAATAGTCTCATTTGTAACAGCACTATTCATAGTTTACATACTCTTTTTCAGAAAACCAGCCAATAGAGCTTTAAAGACAGGGCTTTTTCTTATATTGGGTGGTGCCCTGTCCAATCTCGTAGACAGGTTACTCTATGGGCATGTGCTTGATTTTATAGATATCAGGGTCTGGCCAATATTCAATGTAGCAGACTCTGCAATTACTATCGGCGCATTCTTAGTGCTGTTTCATCTGCTGAAAACCAAAAAGACGATTTAACATGTATCCGATACTGTTTTCAATAGGCCCTATAAGAATCTACTCTTACGGAGTGATGCTCGCAGTAGCTTTTTTAACGGTCACATACCTTATCTCAAGGCGTGCAGAGCTTTTTAAAATATCTAAGGATGCTGTAAACAACCTTACGTTTGTATTGCTTATATCCGGTATCCTTGGTGCACGCATTTTTTATATTCTCCTTAATATACGATATTTCATAGCGCAGCCATTGGAAGCTCTTATGATACACAAGGGAGGCCTTGTATTTTACGGGGCGTTTATCATAGCCTTTATTTCAGGCCTTATATTTGTCAAGCTTCATAGGCTTTCTGTCCTGGATACAGCTGATCTGGTAGTGCCGTTTGTTGCTATGGCCCATTCGATAGGAAGAATAGGATGTTTTTTAAACGGCTGCTGTTACGGAAGACCGACCGATTCATTTATAGGAACCATCCCCTCATTACATAGTGACATAAGATTATGGCCTACGCAGATTATCTCATCTATGGGGCTTTTTGTTATTTTTGGCCTGCTCTTTTATAAGCAGGCAAGGAGAAGGTTTAGGGGCGAGATTACAGCGTGCTATCTTATGCTTTATGGTTCATTTAGGTTTGGTATCGAATTTATGCGCGGCGACCTCTACCCGGTCTTTTACAACCTCACCCCAACACAGCTCGTAAGCATAGGTTTTGTAATTGCCGGTTTGGTATTGTACTTTGTGAAAAAAACTGACACTAACACTGGGGACGCTTCACGATGAGCATGGGGACAGTTTACAATCTAACACTGGGGACACTTCACATTCTAACACTGGGGACAGTTTACCTTTGCACAATACATAGTACAGTAAGTAAACTGTCCCCTTGCTGAAGTGAAGTGTCCCCATGCT
>JABMRG010000162.1 GCA_013202935.1 Candidatus Omnitrophota bacterium | reverse complement strand
AGTAGTTTATTTCTTTTGGTGTATATGGTTTAGGTAGGGGTAGTGGTTGTGGTAGATGATGTAGTGGGTTGTGTTGTTGGTTTTCTTCTTCTGGATAAAGCGCCTTACGGCTTTTATCTAGAAGAAGTAGGACGTTTTTTGGGGAATGTAAATACTGGGGATGTTTTAGGTTGATGCGAATAGCTGGCGAAACGTGTCGAGGTAGAGTCCGAGCCTTTTTTACTTGATTTTAATACTATTGCATAGTATAATATAGCTACAAATTAAGACTAAATATTAGAAACCCCTGGCAATAATAGCCAGGGGTTTATTTTTTGCCATGAGAAAGTTAATAACGTTTATAGTCGCAGTTGCATTTGTTGTTAACAGCACAGGTCAGGGGTATGCCCTTAGGCCTATGGCGTCAGCTACTATGGACAAAGATGAATTTGCTTTAAGGGTTATGACTTATGGAAAGGATAAAAAAACAACCGCACCGATCCTAAAAGACTTTGCAGATAGGCATGGAGTAATGGTTGTAGCTTGTTCTAATTGCGGTGAAGTTCTAAGGATAAGACATGATGCAACTGTTCCTAGTGTGTCGCATACTTGTTGTTATGATTGTGCAGTAAAGATTTTTCCAGACAGCGCCCACGTTTTTAAAAATAGTGCTGCTGAACAAGCCAGAAAAAGACTGTTCATAAAAGAGTACATGGCCACCAAAGCCTCCTCTGCAGGCGATATTGAAGCCCTAAAGAGTGTATTGGCTCAGAGCGGATTAAATAAGCAGGTTGCCGACCATCTGGATACAGGATTAGCTACTCAGATAAAGGGGCTTCTTGAAGATGATTCTGCTGGCCTCGCACAGCAAGCTAGAAGCTTTAATGCTATATTGCCCTCGCCACAACCCGGAGTTAAAAGAGCACGCGCTATTGTAAAACGGGCAAAATCAATGTTGCCACGGCTCACCTTAGCTACAAGAAAGCAGGCAACCATAGATTTCGCACCTGATGCACAGCTACCAGAAGCTCTTTTAGTCAAAGTCAGAAAAGCTATTACTGCAAATATCAGAGACCTCAAAGAAGGAGAAGATTACCACCATAGAGAAGGTGGGGACCTATACATAAATGTTACAAAAGTCTTAGGTGCGCCGTTGGAACATAACGGCAAAACAATAAGGGTAATTAAGGTAAAAGGTGTCGCTTTTAACGCTGAAGAAAGGCTGAAGCCATTTAAAGGGTTATTTCCTCTTATTATACAGTTCGGTGCCTTTGGCGAGTCTGTGAGGCAGGCACTAAGACGTGAGAAACCCGAAGGCGCTATGACAATGGATACAGTTGAAGATGAGTTTGAAGTAACAGATTTTGCTTGTAGGCATAATGCTTCAGTAGCAGTTGCGTTAGGAAAAGCCAGATTCGACACCTTAAAATATGAAGGCCAGAATTTAGGTGCTCTTATCCTTGGTATAGAAAACGAACAAGAGGCAAATTTTAGGAGCGCCTTTGTAGAGCTACTTGGTAGTGGTAGGCATTTACCTGATATAGATCAGTTCGAAGTGCAGCTAGAACCTGCAAAAGTAGCTGCAAACCGCGATAGAGCAATAGCTCTTGTAAGAAGGTTAGGCAGAGAATATAGGCAACTACATAATGTTGGTGTTATACATCAAATGTCTAATATGGGCAACATACTGGTAGCAGAGAGCGGCAACGTAAGGCTGGGAGACTTTGAGTACAGCCAGATACTACGAAAACCCACAGTAGCACAGGAAGTAGCATATAGGGTTAATGACATAAGGAATGTTTTCAGAAGCCTTGAAGCATTCCTTAGGTTAGATATTATATTAGAGCAGGCAAATATTCATATTCAGAGAGAGTTTCTTACCGGCTACCTTGGGGAAGAGACAGAAGGAGACACTCTAAGATACCTTAGTCTACAAGATATGCAAAACCTTCTTCAGAATTTGACCCGCCACCCTGATATCCTCTGGTATGATCCTTTCCTAACAAGGATGAGGACAATAACTAGAGATAACAAAGGAGGAGACTATACACTCTTTGACCTGGAATTTGATCTTAGACCGAAAAACCCTGACTTTAAAAGAAATGCAGAAGCAGATATAAGGTGGGCCTTAGATGATCCTGAGATATTTTGTGCATTATCAGAAGTCCTTGACAGAGAAGGCGTGCCTGAAAACAGCATCAATAAGATAATTATCGTAGAATCAAGTAGCCTCAGTAGGCATTCAAAGCCAAAGATAGACCGCAGAAGGCAGGCAATTCTAATTAATATGCCGCCTTTACAAGATGGATATATGCATTTATTATACGAAAAATTAATTGGCTTTGTAGATCAAAAACCGCTTAAGGCAGCGTTTAATAAGACAGAATTTGCCCGCATGGTGCCTGAAAAAGACCTAAAAAGAGCCTTAGAGGTAGCGCGCTGGGAGAGATTCAGCCCTGATGCTTATGATGGCGAGAGATCCGTTACTGTCAAGTTAGCAGTTCCGATTATATATAATGGGGTTAGGTATGACTCCCTAAAGATTAAAGGTACGGTTTACAAGCGCATTCTGCAGCCGAAAAGAGAAAAATTTACGCCTCCTGGTGAGGACAGTCATGAGATATGGATTCCAGATGCTGATGAACAGGGAAAAATAGTCTTACATGACCAGCCAAACCCCAAGGGTGGGCTTATGGCGGAAAGGGCACAGAATGAAACTGAGATCATGGCTCTTTCTTTTACAAAGGGGCATACACTACATATACCATTAGGACACGGTGAATATGAAGATCTTACTATGGATGGTAGGAATATGGGCTTCTTTGTCTGCCTAGTTCCACAAGGTATAGTAGGCGTTAGAGAGAGTTGCTACAAGATTATAGAAGAAGGCTCAGTTGGAAGAATAGGAGATACAACGGCAGTAGCTACCGATTCTGCCCCCAAAATGCGCGAGAAAGTAGAGGATATGTTCTATCAACAGGGTAGAAAACTGCGGGAAGCACATGATGACGGTATCTACCTGGCTTATCCTCACTGGGACAATAGTTATTCATTTCAGAATAGGTATTACTGGAAAGATTTTAGTGAGGCACAGGATATACGCAGGGCAAATAGGTATGAGCCTGAACGCTCCTTAGCATTCAGGCTTACGGATATATCTGTTGCGCTGCAGCATTTACGTCAGTTGCCCCTTTTTGCAGATATGTTTGCAGCAGAAAGTTGGTGGGAGAAAATCATGTTGCGAGCCGATAGAACATTTCTTATGGGGTATTTCTATGATAGGCTCTATTTATTTGATGAAAAATATTCCAGACTTGGAGTGTCTGATTTTGTTGATGCAATGAAAGAAGGTATGAAGAGACCTGTTTGTGAGTTAGACCATATGTTTATGAAACCGTTGCATGAGGTTGCATCTGGACAAGCTCCTGTTAGGTTACGTAACGTGCCGAGGATCACATCTGCTTGTTTTTATACTATTCCAGGCAGTACTGTGGATAGAGGAGTACGAGAAATGGATGGGGTAGAGGCTGGTATTGAGCGAACCCTGAGAGAGTTAGGCATATGGCACTTTAATTTTGTTGAAACAGATGGATATGTGGAAGGTTATCATAATGCAGACACAAACTCTGCATATATCTTTTTGCCTCGTGGTTTAGCAGTTAGTGATGTCAGAAGTCTCGTAAGAAGTGAGCTGGAGGCTATACGTGAGGACCTAAGAAAAGATGGTGCAAGGCCTGTTCCATATGCAAATACCATAAATCCACAACATACCGGATCTGTGGCAACGCTTTTAGAAGATGGCGCAACAGATAAGGTCAAAGACGAAAACCTAGGTACATATATCGGCATTTTACCTGCTGTAGGTGAGGATGAGCAGTTTGAAATTATACAGGACTGGTCACAAATACCTTTAGTAAATGATGGAAATCAGCTTACTTTTGTAGAGGCAGAAGGATGTGCCAAGGCTTTTTTGGAAAACGCAATGGGAGTAAACCCTACAAAGGTAGAATATCACAAAGGAGGTAGTTTTACAAGCGTTATAAGGTGCACCTATAATGAAGGTGGTGTTGAAAAGCAGCTTGCAGTAAATGTTTCCCATGCACAAAGCGGGGCTTATAAAAGCACGAGGGCTGACTATGAAAACTTAACCTTCTTCCATAAAAAAGGCTTAGGAAAATATATTCCAAGGCCTTATAAGGGCGCTTCTATGGCTTTAGCAAGTAGGAAGGAGCAAGGAGAAGTTTTTGTCTTTGCTGTAGAGTGGCTTGACGGATACAATGAGTTGCATATTACAGAACATCTTGCAGGAAGTAGATTCCTAATATGGGTATATGACCCTAAGAAAGGCTGGAGATGGGCAGCAAGACAGCTTAAGAGGGGTAAGCTTAACCAAGCAGCTGTCTTAACAGAGCAAGCAAAAGCTTATAAGCCACTATCTGAAGAAGATTCTGATAGGGTTGCCAGAGAGATAATAAAGATTATCTCATACTATTACGACATAGGAAATAAAACAGCATTGGCAAATATACTGATAAACAACGGTGATTTTATATACAAAAAACTACCTGATGGAAGTATAGACGTTAAACTTGTAACCACTAGATGGAGAAAAGATGGTGTATCATTCCAGGACCTCTTAAAATACTTAGTAAGCTACACCGTACTGGATCAGGAAACTCCTTACTTGTCAGGTGATGAAAAAAAGCTAGATAGGCAACTACACTACCCTGTAAGGGTATTCACTCGCCACAATATATTTGAAGGTGTTCTTGGTGGGTTGACAGAACGATATGGTCAAAGAAAAGCACTACGCATGCTGGACATAAAAAATCAAGTCGCTTTGGATGAGATTAGGAGTAGTTATGTTATTGAAAGTAATATTAAAGCCTCCTCTGCAGGAAGCATAGATAGACTAGAAGCAATTTTTAATGACCCCAATAAGCCAATTTACCAACAAAAAAAGGAGATGCAGGCTGTTTTTCATGATTATCCACAAATATACGCTAAAGCAATGAACATAGGAGGACTTCCCCCTAGTTTTCAGGATGGCGATACAAATGTTGCTATATTGGAGTGGTGGAAAAAAGGTGTATACTCACTAGAAAGCCAAAGAAGGAGAAGAGCCCATAAGGAGACGTCCTTAGGGGTAGAAAAATTGCAAACTGGAGCAGTTTTTGCTGAAATCGACTCTGCCGCCTAACCTTTTAATTCCTTACACAACTACAATTAAAGTACTATATTCATATCACAATCCCAAACACAACTTATAGTAAACTAAGGCTAAAAAACCCCTTAAAACACCCTATATTACACCTATAAACCCCTTTCCCATAAGATCTGACTCTATTATTAACCCTGAGGAAGACTTAACTATGCACTCTAAGTTCTTATTACTTGAAGGTAGTATTGGGGAGTAGTTTATAACACTGGGGACATTTTCCGTTTGCTTACGAGTAGCTTAGTAGGAAAGTGTCCCCATGCT
>JABMRG010000161.1 GCA_013202935.1 Candidatus Omnitrophota bacterium | reverse complement strand
CTCCTAGCCTGTCTTCATCCTTATCTCATCCAGGGCAAACACATTCCAGGGATCGACCATGGCGCATGTAAGACGATTGCCTATTTTAAATAAAGGCACAAGCTCATGTTTCCTGGCCAGATTTTCAGGAATAAGCTCAATCGTCTTAGAATCTATCAAATACCCGCTCAGCTCTATCCTTGGCAGGCCTAATTTATTGCTTAAAAAGAACACGAGATCTTCTTCGGTCATAAGTCCTATCTTAACTAGGATCTTTCTCAACCGCTTACCAGAGCTTTTCTCCTCTAGCTTTGCCTGCTTAAGCTGCTCGGAAGTTATAATACCTTCCTCAACTAAGCTTTCTCCAAGAGATTTTTTTCCTCGCTTTGCCATAAGAATTTCTTCCGCGTAAGTTCCGCGATTGCTTTTTAGTTCCGCATGGGTTCCGCGGCTATTATATCTTCAGTATCTCCCTTATCTTCATCACCAGATCATCCAGCTCAAACGGCTTTTCAATATAACCTGAAATCTTCTGAAAGGCGAATAAGTCTCTTACCTTTTCTTCTTCCTTGCCGCTCAACATCAAGATAGGTATGTCTTTTGTCTTGGGAAGGCTCCTTACTTCTTTCAGGCACGAATAGCCATCCACATTAGGCATCATAATATCCATTACAATCATATCAGGCACTTCCTGCTCTGCTGTCTTTGCGCCTATATCGCCGTCACTGGCCTGTACGATAGTAAACCCTTCCTGCTCCAGCCGTATCTTAAGCATCTTCCGTATATCTTCTTCGTCATCGATTATGAGAATCTTTTTCTGGTCTGACATCTTATCCTCCTTATCCAGCTTTAAGCTATTTTAACAACTCCCTTATCTTCCCCACCAACGCATCCGTCTCAAACGGTTTCTGTACATACGCATCTGCGCCTACTTCTTTGCCAGTCGCCCTATACTCATCTTCTCCTCGAGAAGTAAACATGATAATAGGTATGTGTTTGAACTTTTCATCAAACTTGAGCATCCTGCATACCTTATATCCATCCATCTTAGGTAGCATGAGATCCAGTATCATCAGATCTGGCTTTTCAGACCTCGCCTTATCTAACCCCTCTTTGCCATCACTGGCCTCTAGTATATCATAATCAAGCGCCTGAAGACGGAGCTTAAGCATCTTCCGTATATCATCTTCGTCGTCAACTATGAGTATGCGTTTCTTATCCATTAATCGATTCCTTTATCTTTCCCATTAAATCCCTGCTATCAAACGGTTTTTCGACAAAATGCGCTATCTCCTCAAGTGCAAATAAATCTCCGACCTTCTGCTGTTCTTTACCAGTTAAGACTATAACTGGTAGATCTTTAAATTTATCTTCTTTTCTCATCTCCCGAAGCGCAGTGTAGCCATCCATATTTGGAAGCATTACATCCAGTAAAATCAAGTCCGGCGTTTTCGTATTAATAGCCTTGAGCATCTCAGCGCCATCTGACACCGACATAAACTCATATCCAGATGCCTCTATACTCAGCCTCAACATCTTCTGCATATCCTGGTCATCATCAACAACCAATATTTTCTTCTTATCCATGCCATACCTCCCATATTTTAGTATATTATACTATATTATTGATAGCATAAATATACCTTATATACATATAATTGTCAAACCATACATAACTCTTGGGAAAACTTATGAAGGGGTGCAATAAAATAGACATAGATGCCTAGGAGATCATCAATGCCGCTAAGATAAAAGGTCAGGTTGGATTAAGAACTACTTAATTTCAAATTTCAAACTATAACAACCCAAAGTCATTATCTGTATCTGTAGATAATATCCTTCTCAAATACTCTTCTTCTCTTCTCTTTCTGTTTCCTTCTTGAGCAGATATTCCCTGAGCCCGAAAACAACAGCCTTCCCATCTTTTGGGTTGCCAATATATTCATCAGCCCCAGCCTCTAAACACTTCTTTTTATAATACGACTCCTCTGTAGAAGATAACTCTGTGCTTGAATGTGCATATGCCAGAATAGGAGGTTGGGATAAAGAGGGCTGGACTTTTTCTGATATAGGAGGTAAAATCTCCTTCATCCCCTTGATAAAGTCTTCGAATTTCATATCTGTTTGCATGTATTCCATGATGATATGCTTGGGTATATTAGCACTGGCAACCTTTTGAAATTCATAGAGACTTTCTATAACCTCTACGCGAAAGCCTATTTTTTTAAAAGACGTTTTTATATTTTCTATCAGAGGATTGACCTTGCGATCTATTAATAAAATAAGGGGTAAGGTTTCAGGCGCAAGCACCCTTTTAATTGTTCTAAGGAGCTCCTCTAGCTCAAAAGGCTTACTAATAAATCCAGCAGCTTTAATATCCTTAAAAAAAGATTCTAATTTATCTCGTCCGGTCAAGATTATAACAGGAAGTCCTGGTTTAGTCTTGGATATGTATTTGTATAATTCTATGCCTCCTACCTTTGGCAACATAATATCTAACAACACCAAGTCTATATCTTCATTATTGACTAGCGCTAATCCTTCTTTTCCATCAGATGCTGTAAGCACATTATATCCTTCTTGCTTTAAACGCGACTTCAGCACTTTAATTAAATCTGCCTCATCGTCTACCACGAGAATAGTTTTTCTATCTTCCATAACATATAAGTATACTCTCTGAACCTTATCGCGTCAAGACACCACTATCCTTCTTCAAATAACTTTACACTTTTAACAATGAACGAAGTGTAAAGTTACTCCATGTATCTTGAAGTCGCCTTTTCCCAGATATTTTGTGATTTGAGGATTATTTCGATTACTTCTCGGACTGCGCCCTTGCCCCCGTGTTTTTGGGTAACATAGTGGCTGGAGTTTCTTACTTCTTCTACTGCATTGGGCGGGGCTACTGCAAGACCAGCCCTTTTTATTAGGGGTAGGTCTAAGAGATCGTCTCCCATGAAGCAGACTTCTTCGTCTTTTACTCCAAACTTTTTAAGAACCTTTTGGTAGATGCCGAGTTTATAGTGATTTGAATACACTGCTGCGACTTGCATGTCCTTGGCTCTTTTTATAACCGCCTTGGTTTTTCTGGCAGTGATGATGACTGTCTTTATACCGGCCTTACGAAGAAGAAATACGCCAAGACCATCGTTTACATTGAAAAACTTAAGCTCGTCTCCGTAGTTATCATAGATTATACGACCGTCTGTGAGAACACCATCGACGTCGAGGATGAGTAATTTAATTTTCTTTGCTTGTTCTTGTATCATACCAGTCCTGCCTTTAACAAATCTTGCACATCCACCAGTCCTATTGCCCTGCCCTTTTCATCTACTATCGGGATCTCGTCTATCTTGCATTCTCTCAATATTCTGAGCGCCTCTGCTGCAAGGCGGCCTTTCTTTAAGGTCCTGGGCTTTTTTGTCATTACATCTTTGACCTTTTGTTTTGAAAGATCAAGGCCTTCCTCTAAATGCCTTCTCAGGTCTCCATCAGTAAAAATGCCTTTTAGCTTGCCTTTATCATCAATTACTGTTGCGCTTCCTGCGCGTGCAGCAGTGATCTTTAAAAGCACGCTTTTTACATTTGCGTTTTCTTTTACAATAGGATTCTGAGCGCCTTTTCTCATTATATCTTCTACCTTTAAAAGAAGCTGCTTACCAAGATTTCCTCCTGGATGCAGGAATGCAAAGTCAGCCCTCTTGAAACCCCTTTTATCTATCAGTGCTGCGCAGAGTGCATCTCCCATGGCAAGCATAGTAGTAGTACTTGCCATAGGCGCAAGGCCCAAAGGACATGCCTCTTCTTTAATAGATACATCTAGAAGCGCATCACTATTCTTTGCAAGGGTCGAGCGGATGTTGCCTGTTATTGCAATTAATTTTGCGCCGATCTTTTTTATGTTTGGAATAAGCCGTACGATCTCTTCTGTCTCGCCGCTATTGGAAATCGCAATGATAATATCCTGTTTTTGTACGCGGCCCAGATCCCCGTGTATTGCCTCTGCTGAATGCAGCCAGAGACTCGGCGTGCCAGTGGATGCAAGTGTCGCAGAGATCTTATTACCTATAATACCTGCCTTTCCCATACCTGTTACAACGACCCTGCCTTTACAGGCATAGATGAGATCAACAGCCTTCTCAAAATCCTTGTTTATGCGGGAACTGAGCCGTCTGATTGAGTCGGCTTCGATTTTCAAGACCTGTCTTGCTCGTTTTTTTAGCATAATTGTTTACATTCTCAACCGCGTAGGTTGTTATTCTGGCGACCTACGCGGTTTATTATTTAACGATGATATCTATCTTCTTTACTTCCTTCAACAATTTCTCCAATATCCTGAGGTCGATCATATTTGGTCCATCGCATGGCGCCTTATCTGGATCCTTATGGACCTCCAGAAATAGCCCATCGCAGCCCATTGCTACTGCTGCGCGCGAAAGGCCTGGGACAAATCTTCTCTCTCCTCCTGAGGCAATG
>JABMRG010000160.1 GCA_013202935.1 Candidatus Omnitrophota bacterium | reverse complement strand
GTTAATATAGCGATACTCAATAACTGTTATCTTGGGATGGTAAGACAGTGGCAGGAGCTCTTCTATAAGAAGAGATACTCTCATACGTGTCTGAAGGCAGGGTGTCCTGACTTTGTAAAGTTAGCCCAGGCCTATGGAGCAGAAGGCATGCAGATTACCAAGAAAGAGGATGTAAGAGGAGCTATTGATAAGGCTATAAAGAGCAAGAATACGGTTGTACTGGACTTTATTGTAGAAGAGGAAGAGAACGTATTTCCTATGGTTCCAGCAGGTGAAGCCATCAACAGGATGATAGGAGGTATGGCATAATGAAGCATATAATCTCAGTACTGGTAGAAAACAAATTCGGCGTATTAGCGCGCATATCAGGCCTTTTTAGTGCAAGGGGTTTTAATATAAACTCTTTAGCAGTTGGTGAGACTGAAGACCCTGATATATCCAGGATGACGGTAGTTGTAAAAGGGGATGATAAGACCCTGGACCAGGTTAAGAAGCAGCTTAATAAGCTGATAGATGTTATATCTGTAAAGGACTTTGTTAAGAAAGAGCATATAGACAGAGAGCTCCTTCTGTTTAAGGTTAATATTACTAAAGATACAAAAGATAAGGTTGCCAAAATACTGGATAAGCAAGGTGCAAAGATAATAAAGACAACAAGTGATGATATAACGGTTGAGGTGGTTGGTGACGAGGTATATACACAGAAGTTGCTCGATAAGCTCGTGGAGTTTGGTATAAAGGAGATGGTGCGCACAGGCCGCATTGCAATGGCACTATAAATAAGGAGGAGTAGATGGCGAAGATATATTATGATAATGATGCAAATCTCGAACTTTTAAATGGAAAACAGGTAGCAATTATAGGCTATGGCATTCAGGGGCGCGGGCAGGCACTGTGTCTGCGTGATTCAGGTGTGAATGTTATTGTCTCTGAGTTAAAAGATACGCCTAATTATCAACAGGCAATTGATGATGGTTTTACGCCTGTTGCTGTTGATGAGGCTGCAAGGGCAGCAGATATTATCCAGATATTGACACAGGATCATATTCAGGCAAAAGTTTATAATGAGGGCATAAGGCCCAATTTGAAGAAAGGAAGGGCGCTCTGTTTCTCGCACGGCTTTAATATAAGATTTAAACAGATAAAACCTCCGAAGAAAGTAGATGTATTTATGGTTGCGCCAAAAGGCCCGGGCGCTTTAGTGCGCAGGATGTATGAAGAAGGCAAGGGCGTACCATGCTTGGTCGCGGTTTATCAGGATGCGACCGGTCAGGCAAAAGAGCTCGCTCTTGCATATGCAAAGGCGATAGGCGGAACACGCGCAGGTGTAATTGAGACAACATTTGAAGAAGAGACAGAGACCGATCTATTTGGTGAGCAGGTCGTGCTTTGTGGCGGTGCAACCGAGCTTATTAAGGCAGGTTTTGATACCTTAATCGAGGCAGGTTATCAGCCGGAGATTGCTTACTTTGAGTGCCTGCATGAGCTCAAGCTTATAACAGACCTTATCTATCAGTATGGTATAAGTGGCATGCGCAAACGTGTTTCAGATACAGCAGAATATGGTGACTATTCACGCGGTAAAAGAATCATCAATGACCGCACACGCAAGGAGATGCAAAAGATTCTAAAAGAGGTAAAGAGTGGTAAGTTTGCAAAAGAGTGGATTAAAGAAAATGAGGATGGAAGGCCAAACTTCAATAAGTCCAGAGAAGAGGAACCAAAGCACAAGGTAGAGGAAGTGGGCAAGGCATTAAGAGAGCTTATGCCCTGGATGGAAAAATGAAAAAGCAGATAATCGTATTTGATACAACATTAAGAGATGGTGAGCAATCACCAGGTGCAAGCTTACAAAGGAATGAGAAGCTTGAGATAGCACAACAGCTTGCAAAGTTGGGTGTTGATGCTATTGAGGCAGGTTTTCCTATAGCAAGCCCCGATGACTTAGAGGCTGTTAAGCTTATAAGCAAGAAAATAAAGGGTCCTGCCATATGCGGCCTGGCGCGTTCACTAAAGGCTGACATAGATGCTGCTTATAAAGCAGTGAAGCCGGCTAATCGTCCTCGCATACATGTATTTCTTGCAACAAGTAAAATACATATGCAGTATAAGCTTAAAAAAGCTGAAGAGGAGATACTAAAGCAGGCGGTTGAGGCAGTAAAATATGCTAAGCGATATATCAGCGATATCGAATTCTCGCCTGAGGATGCCTCAAGGACAGAGCCTAATTTTCTCTTTAATGTAATTGAGAAGGTAATAGATGCAGGTGCGACAACAGTAAATATACCTGACACAGTAGGATATTCTATACCTGAGGAGTTCGGAAGGTTGATCTACAACATCACCCGGCGGGTTCCGAATATAAACAAGGCAGTAATAAGTGTTCATTGCCATAACGACCTTGGGCTTGCTGTAGCAAACTCATTAGCAGCTGTAAAGAATGGCGCAGGCCAGGTGGAGTGCACCATAAACGGCATAGGTGAACGTGCAGGCAACGCCTCTTTGGAAGAGATAGTTATGGGAATGGATACACGTAAGGACTTCTTTGATAAAAAGACCCATATAAAAACACGTCACATATATGAGACATCGCGTATGGTAAGCCGCCTTACAGGAATAAATGTCCAGCCCAATAAGGCTATTGTAGGCTCAAATGCCTTTGCGCATGAAGCAGGCATACACCAGGATGGTATATTAAAAAGAAGGACTACCTATGAGATCATGAAACCGAGCGATGTCGGCTTTGGCGAGACAAAACTTGTTCTTGGCAAGCACTCAGGAAGGCATGCGCTTTCCGCCCGCCTGAAAAAACTAGGCTACAACCTGAAAGAGAATGAGCTCAAAAAAGCCTTTGAGCGCTTTAAGCAATTAGCAGACAAAAAGAAGAATGTATATGATGAAGACTTAAGCGCTATAGTTGAGGATCAGATGGTCTCAGTTCCCGAGCTATATCGTCTTGAGTACCTGCACATAGAAGGCGGAACTCAAAGTGAACCTAAGGCAACTGTCAAGTTAAGGGTAAAGACTAAATCTGTAGAAGCTACAGCAAGCGGCGATGGCCCTGTAGATGCATGCTATAAGGCGGTTGATAAGATAACAGGGCTTCGTGGCAAGCTGCTAGATTACAGCATAAGGTCTATTACAAGCGGTAAAGATGCTATCGGAGAAGCGTCTATCAAGCTGACCGTTAAGGGAAGAGTGGTTACAGGCAGAGGTACTAGCACTGATGTTATTGAGGCTAGTGTAAAGGCATATCTGAATGCCATGAACAAGATTACCTCTTCTGGCTCGTCAAAACTCAAACAATGCCTTTAATGGGAACGTTTCACTCGCTCATAACCCATTACGAGTCAGTAAGTTATGATATTGAACATTACATTTTTTCTTACTTATATTATACAAGTAGCAAACTAAAAAGTGTAACAAGCAGAGTTATAACC
>JABMRG010000159.1 GCA_013202935.1 Candidatus Omnitrophota bacterium | reverse complement strand
TATATAATAACAGCAAACAACAATAAATACCCCTAAGAGGCTCATAACCTGAAGGTCAGAGGTTCGAATCCTCTCCCCGCTACCAGTATCTAAGAAGCCATGGTTAATACAACTATGGCTTCTTTTTTATCATTTGTAGGATTCGAACCAACAGTTTTTTATTTACTATTTTTAGATTCTAGGATATAATAAAAGACAAATGTTAAGGAGGATTTAAAATGCTCTGGTTTGACAAGTTATCACTGGTGCGGAAAATAATTCTTACTATAGCAGGCATCTTATATGCTCTTGCTATTCTTGGCAATGCCTATTTTTACGGAAGTATCGTAGGTGTTTTGGGTGCGACACTATTTTTTGCAGTAACAGTATTTATTGTCTTCCTCTGGATAAAGTAAACGAGCCTACAACCCTGAGGCTGCTTCGACATCATCCCACGGAGACCACCTTTTTAAATCTTTTACTGTTGACGTAATATAGTCTTTTTGTTAGAATAACACTCTCTAAATAAAGGAGATAAACAATGATTCAACGCTATTCACTTCCCAAAATGTCCCATATCTGGCATTCGCAGAATAAGTTCCAGAAGATGTTGGAGGTCGAAGTCGCTGCCTGCGAGGCAAATGCCAAGCTTGGCAAAATCCCCAAAAAAGCGCTATACGCCATAAAGAAGAAATCAAAGTTTAACCTTAAGCGCATAGAGGAGCTTGACAAGAAGACTAACCACGATGTTGCTGCGTTTGTAGAGAACCTACAGGAGAATATAGGTAAAGGCGGCGAGTATATACATATGGGCCTTACCTCGAACGATGTTACAGATACTGCGCTTGCTCTTCTGATGAAAGAGGCAGCAGACATTATACTTGAAGACTTAAATTCTCTATCAACAGCCCTTGTCAAGAAAGCCGGGAGGTACAGGGATACTGTCATGATAGGAAGGACGCACGGTGTGCATGCAGAGCCCACTACATTTGGCTTAAAGATGGCGCTCTTTTATCAGGAAATAAACCGCAATATAGTTCGGATGGAAGCTGCCAAAAAAACAATAAGTGTTGGCAAGGTATCAGGTGCGGTGGGAACATTTTCTAATTTAGAACCAGAGGTAGAGACATATGTTTGCAAGAAGCTTGAACTTGCAGCCGCCCCGATATCAAATCAGGTCTTACAAAGGGACCGGCATGCGGAGTTCTTAACGACCATCGCCATAATTGGCGGCACACTAGAAAAACTTGCAACAGAAATAAGGGGCCTTCAGAGGACAGAGATTTTAGAAGCAGAGGAGTATTTTTCAGAAACCCAAAAGGGTTCATCAGCTATGCCCCACAAGAGGAACCCGATCGCATGCGAGAGGATCTGCGGCCTGGCCAGGGTCTTGAGAGCAAATGGCCATGCTGCTATTGAAAACATTGCCCTCTGGCATGAAAGGGACATAAGCCACTCCTCAGTAGAAAGGATTATAATACCTGATTCGACTATACTCTTAGATTATATGCTGAATACCATGACAGACTTGATAGAGCACCTTGTCATATACCCAGAGAACATGAAGAGAAACTTAGAAAAGACAGCTGGGCTTATCTTCTCACAAAGAGTTATGATAGAGCTTATTAGAAAGGGCCTAACACGTGAAAAGGCGTACAGGCTCGTTCAGAAACATGCTATGATTACCTGGAAAGAAGGCAAAGATTTTGAGGAGCTCCTGCTCGCAGATAAGGAGATAACCAAAGTCTTTAAGCCGTATCAGATAAAAAAGTGTTTTGAGCTTGATTATTACCTAAGAAACATAAAGAAGATATATAAAGGGGCTGGCTTAGAGAAAAAAACGACCATACAATAAAAGGAGCATAAAACTGTGAAAAAGATAAAGCAGATTTATGAGGGAAAGGCTAAAAAACTTTTTACTACAGAGAATGAGGATATATATATCCAGGAATTTAAGGATGATGCAACCGCTTTTGATGCTACCAAAAGGGGCACTATCCATGGCAAAGGGGTTGTCAACAACAAAATCTCAACAAAACTCTTTCAGCTGCTGGAAAAAGAAGGCGTACCAACACATTTTATAGAGATGCTCAACGATAGGGATATGGCTGTTAAAAGAGTAGAGATTGTACCGCTTGAGGTTACCATGAGGAATATTGTTGCAGGCGGCATGGCAAAACTCTTAGGGCTTGAAGAGGGCATTATACTGGACGAGCCTGTATATGAATACCACTACAAAGAAGATTCACTCCATGACCCGCTTATAAATAACTCTCATATAAAAGCACTTAAGCTTGCTACAGACGAGGAACTTAACACCATAAAAGAACTCTCTTATAAGGTAAATGATGCGCTAAAAGAGTTTTTTAGCCAAAAGAACCTTGACCTGGTAGATTTTAAGCTTGAGTTTGGAAGGTGCAAGGGGAAAATCATCCTTGCTGACGAGATCTCGCCTGATACATGCCGCCTATGGGAAAAAGGAAGTAAGCGAAAGATGGATAAGGATAGATTTCGCAGGGATCTCGGCAACATAGAAGAGACTTATCAGGAAGTCTTAAAGATAGTTCTAGATTAGCTCATATGCAGCCTAAAAAAACCCACCTCACATACAAGGATTCTGGAGTTGATATCGAAAGGGGTAATCTTTTCGTTAAAGAGATAAAGCCTATGGTAGCCTCCACCAGAAAAAAGGGTGTTATTGCAAACATAGGTTCATTCAGCGGCCTTTTTGCACCCGATCTAAAAAAATATAAAGACCCTGTCCTGGTCTCATCTACAGACGGAGTTGGCACAAAACTTTTAATAGCACAAAAGACCGGAATGCATAAGAGAATAGGCTTTGACCTTGTGGGAATGTGTGCCAATGATATTGCGACAACCGGTGCAGAGCCGCTATTCTTTCTTGATTATGTCTCCACGGGTAGATTAAAACCCAAGATCTTAAAAGAGGTAATATCTGGTATAAGCCAAGCATGCAAGCAAGCCGGCTATGCCTTAGTAGGTGGTGAGACAGCTGAGATGCCGGACATGTATAAACCAGGCGAATATGACCTTGCAGGTTTTTGTGTAGGAATAATAGAAAAGAAAAAGATAATAGACGGAAGCAATATTAAAAAAGGCGATATAGTAATAGGGCTAGCTTCTAACGGGCTCCATTCAAATGGTTATTCACTTGTAAGGAAGGTATTTTCGGAAAGAGAGATAGCCAGCCTTAAAAAAGAGCTCCTTAAACCTACCCGGCTTTATACCAAAGCTCTTCTTTCGCTTAAGAAAAGAGTGAGGGTAAAAGGTATCGCACATATTACAGGTGGGGCCTATATAGATAAGATACCAAGAATTATTCCAAAAGGACTTTCCTGCCAGATAGTAAGGAAAAGCTGGCCTGTGCCAAGGATATTTGGACTCATTCAAAATAAAGGCAATATAAGGGATAAGGAGATGTACCGTGTTTTTAACATGGGCATAGGCATGGTAGTTGTTATACAAGCCAAGGATATAAAAAAGACCCAAGCCCTGCTTAAAAAACATAATATCAAATCCTGGGCTATAGGCGAGATAATAAAAGATAAAGAGCCAATAAGGTTAGTATAGATGAATGTGCTAGTAATCGGTTCAGGAGGCAGAGAACATGCGCTCTGCTGGAAGATTAAACAGAGTGATAAGGTAGATAGATTATATTGTGCACCTGGAAACGGTGGCATATCAGAGATAGCAGACTGTGTAGACATAAAAGCAGATGATATAGACAGCCTTTGCAGCTTTGCAAAAGAAAACGAGATAGGCCTTACAATAGTTGGGCCTGAAGTTCCATTGGTTGCGGGCATAATTGATAGATTTAATGAAGAGGGCTTAAGAATATTCGGGCCTGATAAGTATATTGCAGGGCTTGAAGGAAGTAAGGTCTTTGCCAAAGAGGCAATGTCACGTTTTCGTATACCCACAGCTGACTTTAAAGTCTTTGATGACCCTAAAGAGGCCAAAGCCTACATAAAAGAAAAAAAGGCTCCTTTGGTAATTAAGGCAGATGGCCTCGCAGCAGGGAAAGGTGTAATTGTTGCAAAGAGCGAAGACGAAGCATCCTCTGCCGTTGACCTTATTATGGTTGAAAAGAAATTTGGTTCATCAGGCGATAGAATAGTTATAGAGGATTGCCTGGAGGGAGAAGAGGCCTCTGTAATAGTTGTAACAGATGGAAAAGGGTTCCTCACCTTTGCGTCAAGCCAGGATCATAAAAGAGCGCTCGATGATGATATGGGGCCTAATACAGGGGGTATGGGTGCATATTCTCCTGCCCCTGTCGTAACTGGTGAATTAGAAAATAAGGTAGAAGAAAGAATAATAAACCCGCTTATCAGGGGATTCTTTGCCGAAGGCACACCGTTTAAAGGTGTTTTGTATATAGGGCTTATGGTAGTAGATTCTGAGCCTTACGCATTAGAGTTTAATGTAAGATTCGGGGACCCTGAGACGCAGGCTATTCTTCCACGCTTAAAAACAGACCTTGTTAATATTGTCGAGGCTTCTATAGACGGTGGGATAGATGGTATTAAGCTTGAGTGGGATAAGAGGCCATGTATATGTGTTGTCTGTGCCTCAGGAGGTTATCCAGGAGGCTACAAGAAGGGCGTACCAATATACGGCTTAGATGAAACCCTAAAGATGAAAGATGTGGTAGTTTTTCATGCAGGCACAAAGCTAACCGAAGGAGAATACCAGACAAGCGGCGGGCGTGTGTTAGGAATAACCGCACTTGGTGATAATATAAAGGCTGCTATAGATAAGGCTTATGAGGCCTGTGACAAAATTAATTTTGAGGATATGCACTATAGAAAGGATATAGGATACAAGGCACTAGAAAGAGTTAATTAGAACAAAAGGGTGGAGCATGAAGAATAAAAAAGAAATCGTAATAATTATGGGCAGCAAGTCCGATATGCCTATTATGCAGCACGGCATAGATATATTGGATAAGTTTGGTTTGGGGCCTGATGTAAAAGTTTTGTCAGCCCACAGGACGCCTAGCCAGACTATTAAGTTTGCAGCAGCAGCGCGTAAAAGAGGTTATAAGGTTATAATAGCAGCAGCAGGCGGAGCAGCACATCTAGCAGGGGTAGTTGCCGCGCATACTACATTGCCTGTGGTAGGCGTGCCTATTGAGACAAAGGCCCTTGGCGGTGTAGATTCTCTTTTTTCCACTGTCCAGATGCCATCAGGTATTCCTGTGGGCTGTATGGCTATAGGAAAAGCTGGAGCTGTCAATGCTGCGATTTTTGCTGTGGAGATCCTGGCCACAAAGAATAAGCTCCTTGAGAAGAAGCTCGCCAGCCACAAGAAGGAATTGGCGAAAAAAGTATTGAAGGGATGAAAACAAAACTTTTTTTAGTCGATGCTGATTCTCCAGCAGAGCAGAGCATAAAAGAGGTCGCCGAAATTATAAGGCATGGAGGGGTAGCTGCGATACCGACGGAGACAGTATTTGGCCTTGGTTGTGATGCAGGCAATAAAGAAGCGGTAAAAAAATTATATACAATCAAAAAGAGGCCGGCTGGCAAACCGTTTACAATTCAGATTGCAACCTTTGATCAACTTGCGGACTATTTGGACAAGCTTCCACCTGGCGTAGAAAAGTTTTTAAAGGAGTTCTGGCCTGGGCCTCTCACAGCACTGCTTAAAGGTAAAGACGGCAAAATTGGCCTCAGAATGCCTGATAACAAAACTACCCTTTCGATAATTAAAGAGGCAAAAGTCTCTTTGGCAGTAACAAGCGCAAATATATCTGGTGACCGGGATGTATCTTCTGCCAAAGATGCCTTTAAAGTCTTTGACGGTTCCATAGAGGCTGTTGTTGATGATGGTATTATAGCAAAGGGCATTGCATCAACAGTGGTCGATTGCACAACCCTTCCCTATAAGATATTGAGGGAAGGCACTATAGCCGATAAGATTAAAAAATACTTAGAAGATAATGGCTGCGATTAAAAGAATATTAGTAGTGTGCACAGGGAATGCCTGCCGCTCTCCTATGGCAGAAGGTTTCTTAAAGCAGTATTTGAAGCCAGAAAATGGTTTTGAGGTTATATCAGCAGGTATATCTGCAATAGCAGGTTTAGTGCCTACACCTGAAGCCGTTGAAGTTATGAAGGAGGAAGATATAGATATCTCCTCGTATTCGTCAAATCCATTTTCTGAGGAATTTGCTAAGGCAGCGGACATTATACTTGTTATGTCGAAGATGCACAAAGAGCTTATATCAGAAAGATTGCCCGAAGCCAGGGATAAGGTATGCCTGTATAAGGAGTTTGCAAAGATAGAAGATAAGAATGGAGTAGATGATCCTATTGGCCAGTCTATAGCAGTATACAGAAGAGTAAGAGATGAGATCAGAAAAGCAACTTTGAAAATTGTAGAGAAGATTAAGAAGGAGAATCTTGGATGAAGATAGCTATCGGTTCTGACCACGGTGGATTTATGTTAAAGGAGAAGATGATCCCTTACCTGAAAAGAAAAGGCCATGTTGTCTTGGATGTGGGCTGTTTCAGCCAAGAACCCTGTGACTATCCTCAATATGCTTTTGACGTAGCAAAGCTTGTAGGCAGGAGAAAAGCCGATAGAGGTATTGCTATATGTAAAAGTGGTATAGGCAATTCTATTGTAGCAAACAAGGTAAGGGGCTCAAGGGCTGCACTCTGTTATAATATTGCACAGGCAAAGTCGAGCCGCCAGCATAACGATGCCAATATACTTGTAATTGGTGCTGCCTATACAGACAAGGCTATAGCAAAGCGCATGCTATCTGTATGGCTTAAGACAAAAGCACTAGGTGGCAGACACTCTCGTCGTGTAAAACAGATAACGAGATTGGAACGCAAAGCAAAAATATAAGGCTATACTATTTTTTGAAGGAGATAGAATGAGTGCGATTAAAAGCAAGGATAAAAAGGTTTATAACGCTATCAGGAATGAGGTCAAACGCCAGAATGATAACTTAGAGCTTATAGCAAGTGAAAATTATGCAACAGAAGCGGTATTAGAAGCCCAGGGTTCTGTACTAACAAATAAGTATGCGGAAGGATATCCGCAGAAACGCTGGTACGGTGGTTGTGAACATGTTGACACAGTCGAATCTCTTGCTATTGAACGGGCAAAAAAAGTTTACAAGGCAGAGCATGCAAATGTGCAGCCTCATTCAGGCTCAAGCGCGAACATGGCGGTCTTGTTTAGCCAGCTTAAGTTTGGTGATAAGGTGTTGGCTATGAACCTTGCATGTGGAGGCCATCTGACGCATGGCCATCCCCTGAATTTCTCAGGAAAATATTTTACAATTATTCCCTATAGCGTTGACAGAAAAACTGAAAAACTGGATTATGATAACATACTATACCTTGCAAAAAAACACAGACCAAAACTTCTTATAGCAGGCGCAAGCGCATATTCACGCACAATAGACGCTAAGAAGTTAAGAAGCATATGCGACAAGACCCATACGATGCTTATGGTCGATATGGCACACATAGCAGGCCTTGTTGCTGCGGGATACCACCCTAATCCTACTCCATACGCGGAGTTTGTAACAAGCACGACGCATAAGACATTATGCGGGCCACGAAGCGGTTTTATACTTTGTAAGAATGAATTTGCAAAATCTATTGATTATATGGTCTTCCCCGGGCTCCAGGGCGGGCCCCTTATGCATATAATAGCAGCAAAGGCAGTTGCCTTTAAAGAGGCACAGACAGATAGATTTAAGAAGAAGCAGCTCCAAACAATAAAGAATGCAAAGGCCTTATCAGATGAGCTAAAAAGATTAGGCTATAGAGTGGTCTCTGGTGGAACAGATAACCATATGCTCTTAGTCGATGTCTTTATCTCACGAGGGGTAACAGGAAAAGAAGCATCTGCAGCTCTTGATAAAGCCCGTATTACTGTTAATAAGAACCTTATACCTTATGACACGCGTTCGCCATTTGTAACAAGTGGGATAAGGCTAGGGAGCCCTGCCCTTACAACAAGAGGCATGAAAGAATCACAGATGAGAAAAATAGCCCGTCTCATCGATATGGTATTGTCAGATATATCTAATAAGAAAAAGATAAAAGAGGTAAGAGAGGCGGTCTCTGAATTGACAAAACGCTTCCCTATATATAAAGGCCGAAAACTATCATGAAAAGAAAACCAATCAAAAAATCAAAACCAAAATCCAAAGCGCCCAAACGCCCAAACTGGGACAACTACTTTCTTGAGCTCGCAGAACTTGTTTCAAAAAGGTCAACGTGTATGCGGCGTGCCGTAGGCGCTGTTGTTGTAAAGGATAAGCACATATTAGCTACAGGATATAATGGTGCGCCCAAAGACATTACCCATTGTGATGCTATAGGTTGCCTACGTGAAAAACTTAATATACCATCTGGACAGCGTCATGAGCTTTGCCGCGGGCTGCATGCTGAACAGAACGCCATTATTCAGGCAGCACTTTATGGCGTAAGCCTTAAAGGAGCAACTCTCTATTGTACAAATCTACCATGCTCTATATGTATAAAGATGATAATAAACTCAGGTATTAAAAATATTATACCCAGAAAAGGTTATCCTGATAAGATGACAGGCAGGTTTCTAAAGGAAGCAGAGATAAAAGTTAAGTATATCAAGAAACAAAAGAATAAAATTATATAATACTTAGATTTTAAGAGATTTTAAGAGCATTTAAGAGATTTACGATTAAAACTCCCCAAGCTTAACCTAGATTAATGCTTGACAATACAATATCTAGGGTGTAAACTTACGCTTTGCTACTATATATAGGTGTTAATTATGCAATGTCCTTATTGTGGTCATAAAGAAGATAAAGTTGTAGATTCTCGCTCGGGCACAGAAAACGATTCTATACGCAGAAGAAGGGAATGTCTTAAGTGCCAGAGGCGCTTTACTACTTATGAACATATAGAAGATATCCCTCTTATGGTCGTTAAGAAAGACGGCCAACGCCAACCTTACGATCGCAATAAATTGACTTCCGGCATACTCAAGGCATGTGAAAAAAGGCCCATAAGTGTTACCAAGATAGAGCACCTTGTTGATAATATAGAGAGGGCTCTTCAAAGAAAACATGATAAAGAGGTAAAATCAGCCCAGATAGGTGAGATGTTAATGAAGAAACTTCACGAGATTGACGAGGTCGCATATGTGCGTTTTGCCTCTGTATATAGAGAATTTAAAGATGTGACTGAGTTTATGAAAGAACTCAAGTATGTTTTGGGAAGAACACGTTAAACCAACAATAGGGGAAGGTCTAAATGAGCATAAAAGAGACAGGTGAAAAAAAGAAACAAGGCTATTTTGATTCCATAATAAAGAGGGACGGAAGGGTAGTTGCCTTTGATAAGAATAAGATAGCAGATGCTATATTTAAGGCAGCCCTTGCTGTAGGTGGAGAAGACAGGCTTTTAGCTGAAGAACTTGCATCTGCGGTTATACTCTTCTTGCGTAAGAAATTTAACTCGGAGAGCCCATCCATAGAACAGATTCAAGATGTTGTGGAAAAAGTCCTTATCGAAACAGGCCATGCCAAGACAGCCAAGGCATACATACTTTACAGGGAAGACAGGGCAAAGTCCAGGAGAAGCCTGCGCGTAAGAAAAAAAGTTCGTCAAAATACAAGCTCAACTGACCTATCCCTTTTGGTTACACCCTTGTCAAAGGATGAGATATTGTCGTGGGATAGGCAGAAAGTGGCATTAGCCCTGCAGAAAGAAGCAGGCCTGGATGCTATGTTGGCAGGTGAGATAGCCTCCTCAGTAGAAGAGAAGATATTCCAGTCTGACCTGACACACATATCAACCAACCTCATAAGAGAGCTGGTTGATAATGAGCTCTTTGTGCGCGGCTTAAACAAGAAACTTGCAAGGCAGGCTGTAATAGGTATGCCTACCTTTGATTTAGAGACACTGGTATTCTCAAAGAGCAAAGAGAATGCGAATATAAATGCAAATAATCCAGAAGCGATAAATTTAGCTATAGCAGAGACTACACTGAAGCAGTATGCGCTTCAGAAAATATTCTCACAAGAGGTGGCTGAGTCGCATATGAAGGGTGAAATCCACCTCCACGACCTCGGATATCCTACCAGAGTATACTGTAGCAGCCATTCCCTTGAATATATAAAGAAGTACGGGCTGCACTTAGGCAATCTTGATACCCAGAGCGGGCCTGCAAAGCATGCACGTACACTTACAGGCCATCTCAACACTTTCCTGGCAAGCATGCAGGCATATTATGCCGGCGCATTAGGTGTCGGCTATATAAATATTATGTATGCCCCTTATCTGGAGGGAATGAGTGACAAACAGATGAGGCAGGAAGCGCAGCATCTTATATTCTCTGCTTCACAGAATGCATTTTCCAGAGGGGGACAAAGCCTTTTTATAGACCATAATATACATACAGGTATTCCGAATTATCTTAAGAAGATACCCGCTATAGGGCCGAAGGGGAAATATACAGGAAAGACATATGGTGAGTATGAAGAACTTGCACAGAGATTTGCCAGGGCCATGCTTGATGTCTGGCGTTCAGGTGATGAGTATGGAAGGCCTTTCGCTTTTCCAAAATGCGACTTCCATATTAGCGAGGAGACTTTTAAAGATCCGAAGCAGCTTGAACTTTTAGAATACGCATGCCAGATAGCCAGCGAAAACGGAGCTACTTATTTTGTCTTTGATAGAGATGAGGTTACACTCTCTGCGTGTTGCAGGTTAAGGACCCAGATAAAAGACAATTATATGATAGAACATCCTGAGTCTATGCGTTTTTGCGGTTTTCAGAATATAACAATAAATTTGCCGCAGGCAGCATACCGCGCGGGAAAGGGTAATATAGATGGGGTATACCAGGAGATAGACCGCTGTATGCAGCTTGCTACCAAGGCGCACTTGCAGAAGAAAGAGTTTATTGCACAGCTTATGCAAGAATCACACCTTCCTATGTGGGAGGTTGGCAAGCCCGCAATGGATGGAAGGCCATATATAGACCTTGATAATGCAACATATATCATAGGCCTGGTGGGCCTGGATGAGTGCGTACAGCACCTAACTGGTAAACAGCTCCATGGGAGTGAAGAGGTGTTTAAATTGGGTCTTAAGATAATATCCTTTATGTATTTTAAGGCAAAAGAGGCAGAGAAAAGATTAGGTTTAAAGTTTTCGCTTGAAGAATCACCCGCAGAATCTGCTGCAAGAAGGCTTGCCAAGGTTGACTTAAGGCAATATCCTGAGGAGGCATTAAATGTAGTAAAAGGAGATGTTGAGAATGATATGTTCTATTATACAAACTCAATCCACTTTGCTGCAAATGCCCCAGTGGATATGATCACGAGGATAGAAAAGCAGTCAAAGTTCCACACGATGATAGAATCAGGTGCTATAATCCACGCCTTTGTAGGAGAGAAGCTTCCTTCCAAGGAGTCGCTTATGAGCCTTGTAGAGAAGACATATTATAATACCCAGGCGGCACAGATTACTATCTCACCTGAGTTTACAGTGTGCAACTCATGCCACAGAAGGGATAGCGGGCTGCATGATGCCTGCCGTTTGTGTAGTTCTGATGATATCTTTGGTATAACAAGAATCGTTGGTTATTATAGCCGTGTAAACAACTGGAATAAATCGAAGATAGGAGAACTTGCTGATAGGCGTGCAAATCCGAATAATTACGCAATAAAAACATAATTGCCATTCATCAAATAAGGAGTCGATATGAGAATCAGGGTATTTGGGAAAAAAGATTGTGCAAAGTGTGAAACCACAAAGAACAAATTCAACCATTTCTTACAGAAGAACAATCATCTCGACTCCGTTAATCTGGAATTTCACGACATGGATACAGTAGACGGCTTCGCAGAAGGTGCATACAATGATGTTTTAAAGATCCCTACAACAATCATAGAAAACCAAGAGAGAATTTTAGCGCGCTGGGAAGGTGAAGTTCCTAAGACGGAAGAATTCACGTCTCATTTTAAATAGATGGTAACAAAAACCCTACCCGAAATAAAAGGTTTTCAGGAGACAACACTAATAGATTGGGATGGGAAAATAGCCTCCATCATATTTCTTGGAGGCTGTAATTTTAGATGCGGTTTCTGCCACTCAAGCTCTCTTGTGACTCACCCTGAAAAACTAGAATCAGTCTCATTCAATGACATAGCTTCTTTTTTGGGGTCTAAAAGAGGCTGGGTGGATGGAGTTGTAATCACAGGGGGAGAGCCTACTTTGTGCAAGGAGAGGCTTATCAATCTTATAAATGAGATAAAAGAGTTTTCGCTTTTAGTAAAACTTGATACAAACGGAACCTGCCCTGATATACTAAAGAAGCTTATTGGTGATAAATTAGTAGAATATATCGCCCTTGACATCAAAGCCCCTCTTAGGGCAGATATTTACTCGAAAGTTGCAGGTATTGATATTGATATAGATAAGATCATAGCATCTAAAGATCTTATTATTAATTCAGGCATTGATTATGAGATTAGAACTACCGTTGTGCCTACTTTAATAGGTGCAGATGAGGTTGTTGATATTGCAAAATCTATCCACCCTGCAAAAAAATACTGCATACAGCAGTTTGTCCCCCGCGACACTATAGACCCATTTTTCCTAAGCACAAAGCCCTATTCTGTAACTGAGCTTGAAAAAATGGCTCAAGCCGCCTCTAAATATCTGCCAAAAGTGCATTTAAGAAGAAACTAACTTTAAGAATTATATACCAATTTCTTAATGCCCGCTTGACACTGCTGCTTATTTTCTTGTATAATACATATGTTATACAAATTATAACAATAAGCCTGTTGTTATAACAGGAGAACGGTGTTTTGTGCCTATACAAAACGCAAACAAAGGGTGAAATTTACCTAAAATGGCAAGAGAAACAGAAAGAGTGGAAGAAGAAAACCTAAACATACTTGATATTATCCCCGTGGTTATCAAGCGGTGGAAGATAGTTCTGCTTGCATTAGTCCTGGTCTTCTCGGCACTATCCTATGCCATATATTATAGATGGCAAAATCAAGTGCCTGTTTATGTTTCAACGACCAAGATAACTCTTGGTACGAACAAATTAGAAGTAGAGACTGAGGAAGGTGATATCGTAAGAGAAAAGTATGATATGGACCAGGAGGTTTCTCTCCTGCGCAGTAATATAATAGCAGAACAGGCCGCTAAGACACTAAAAGAAAAATATGGTTATGAGGAATCAAGCGAAAAGCTCATGTACGACATAAGAAAAGCCCTGAACAGAGGCCAGGAATTGGAAGATGCTGATATGTATATCAGGGAAACACCAGGCATAGTAAGGGGCAATAAACGGCTCAACCAAGACGAGAACACCATAATCATATCCTCTACTTCAGAAAACCCCCAATTCTCTTATGACGTTATATCCGCCGTTTTAGAAGGATACCTGAATGAGAAGAGAGAGGGTGAACGCAAATTCTTTGAGGATGCACACAGGACATTTAATGAGCAAGTGACAGTGGCTTATCAAGAGTTGCTTAACGCAGAAAAAAAATTAGCAGAGTTTGTAATAAAAAATGAGGATGTAATATATGCTGTTGAGACATATGAGATGCCCTCCCAGGAAGATAAAGAGGTTATCGCATCAGCAGTAAACGAAAAACACCTTTCTATAAAAAGAGAGATATCGGAGATAGAGGCCTTTTTAAGGAACGCAAACTCTCTTTTGGAAACAAACCTTTTAGCAGCGTTCTCTCTTATCATAAGAGAAGACGAACATACCCTGACCCATATCCTGAAGGATAAGCTGATTGAAAAAGAAGAAGAGTTGAACAGTTTACTCCAGGTCAACGAAGAATTGCACCCTTCAGTAATAAAGATAAGAGGCGAGATAAAAGCCCTGGGGAAAAAGATCGAAACTGAAATAAGAAATGCAATAAGTGAAACAGGAATAAAGCTTAATGAGGTAAAGAAAAAGGAGAAAGAATTATCCAGGCTTATAGAGGCAGGGCTTTATGAGAAGCTTATAGAATATAGCATGCTAAAAAGGGCCATATCTGTTAGGCGTAATGCCTATAATAAACTTGCGGAAGCGCTTCAAAAACTTGATATGGGTGCAAAGATAGAGCGATATACCAATATCGTGATTTTTGAACCTCACAAAGTTCCCAAGGTAAGCACAAAGCGTTTTCCAAACAAGGATGCGGCAATGGCTGTTTTATTTGCTATATTAGCTGCCATAGGGGTGGCTTATCTGATTGAGATGCTGGATAAGAGCGTGAAAGACGTAGAACAGCTTGAAAAACTATTAGAGGTTCCAGTCCTGGCTACTATTTCTGATTATGGTAAGGGGCCAGGTCCAAAACAATCAATAGAATAAATATGGATAAGACGATTAAAGATATTATAGTCTATACTGACCCTACCTCACCTGCCGCTGAGGCTATTAGATGCTTACGGACAAATATACTATTCCTAAATCCAGGCACGGAAATTAAAGTAGTCGGGCTTACTAGTTCCCTCCCGGGGGAAGGAAAGTCGTTTATATCGGCAAATCTTGCTGTAGCGACCGCACAATCCAACAAGAAGACGCTTTTGATAGACTGTGATATAAGGCGTGGGGGTATGACTAGATTATTAGGGTTAAAGGAGAAGGAGGGGCTAAGCAACTACCTGGCAAAAAAAGATATAGATTTTGATAATCTGCCCACCTGTAATATAGGCATAGATAATCTGGATATCATGCCAAGCGGGCCAGTGCCACCCAACCCTGCCGAGCTTTTAGGACTAAATAGCTTAGCAGCCATACTCTCAGCTGCTCGTAAAAAATTTGATATTATCTATCTTGATATGCCTCCCGTATTATCTGTTACTGATCCGATGATTGTGTCGAAGCAGGCTGATGGGGCGGTATTTATTGTCATGGCAGAGAAGACTCATGAAAAGGCCGTAAGCAGGGCCTACAATCTTTTAAAGGACGCCGGTGTAAATATATTAGGGGCTGTTTTAAATAAAGTGCCCAGAGGTATAGGCAGGCATTATGGAAGGTATGGGAGGTATGGAAAGTATCAATACGGGGATTATTATGGCAAAAAATAGAAATTTTTGTGCTAGTGTAAATTTAATAATAACCGTAATAGCTGTCCTGATAATATCTTTAACTACACGAGTTATGGCAGTAGAGGATCAGAAACCGGAAGTGCCGGATATAGGAAAAATAGTAATAATTTCTGCATCGGAAATAGAGCAAAAGGAATGGTCTCTAGAGAACTATGTTATAGATTCAGGTGATGTATTAGAAATATCTGTATGGCAGGTTGAGGAGCTTTCGAGAAAAGTCGTTGTCAGGCCTGACGGCAACATATCATACCCGCTGATAGGAGAGGTTGTTACAGGAGGCAAAACCGTAGAAGATCTTACCCAGGATATTTCAGATAAGCTCAAGACCTATATCAAAGCGCCAAAGGTATCTGTAATAATTACACAGTTTGGCGGAAAGAAGATAGTTGTCTTGGGTGAAGTTGCTAATAAAGGTATAATACGGTTTACTGAACCCATAAGGATAATGGAGGTACTGGCGCTATCGGGCGGCTATACAGAATCGGCCGGGCTTAAGAGTGTTTTAGTTATACGAGGAGACCTTAAAAATAATACAGACGTTATTGTAGTCAATGTTATGGAGATATTTAAAGGTAATTTAAGGCAGAATATATATGTACGTAAACATGACCTTATTTTTGTGCCACGCAGCTTTATTGGAAATGTTGCATACTTTGTTCGCCAGATATCACCGTTACTTGGCGCTGCCCAGCAATATTATGATGTAAAGAAAATATACTATGACATTAAGCGGAAAGACTATAGATATGATGAAACGAGCTAAACCTGTTTATAGGGCGTAGAAAATTTTAAGAAATGAAAAGAGCAAATTTTTTTCTAAAAAGAAGATGGATGACTATAGGCATAGTCTTTCTACTGTTGTCTTTTTTTGTCTATAATATAGTTAATAAAAAGGAACAGTTTTTTAAATCGGAATCAGCCCTCGTATTTATAGGAGAGAGCGGTTCTTTTCATGCCGGGGTAGAGGCTAAGCGGATGAAAGAGAGAGATTTTCTTAATGATATCTCAAAAGCTATTCCGAACCTTGATACCGATACTTTAGAGCAAGGCCTTAGCCTTAATCTTACAGATCGCGATACCCTTTCTATTACATTCATTTCACAAAGTGCACAGCTTGCCAAAAAGGCGGTTGATTCAGTCAGCAGCTCATTTGTAAGCGAAAGGGCCAGTAAGTTGGAGTCCTTAAAAAGAGAAAAGAAGAATAGCCTGCAACAGCTTTCCGCCAATATAGAAAATCTTCAGCGCAGCTTGGGTACTACCCAAAAAAAACTCAGAGATTTAAAGGCTCAGAATGTAGAGTCTGACAAAAGAAGGCTGGATCTGCACCAGAGGCTGTCCAGCCTTAGGTTAAAAAGGGATGAGCTGTTAAAGGTGTTTACTGATAAACATCCCGATGTTGTCTCAGCCCGTGATCAGATAGATACTATCGCCGCACAGATAGGTGACCTGCCGGACAGTTCCTCTACATATGAAGATTTGCGCATAAAAATAGAAAGGTCTCAGAGAATTGTATCGGCAAAAGAGAAAGAATACCAGCAGTTATACGATACTTATAAAGAGGCGGGAGAGCCATGGCGTGTAGCAGTTAAAAAGGAGGCAACTTTTCCCTCCGGCCCTATTGGCAGAGAAAGGTCCTGGTATTATTTATATGGGTTCTTGAGCTCTCTCTTGATAGCTATATTATGTGGTTTCGTTCTGGAGGTAACGGATAAGAGAATATATACCAGGCAAGAAGCAGAGCAACTGCTAAAAATTCCAGTAATAGCAGAGATTGATAAGCCTATACTCTTAAAGGGGAAAAAGTCTAATGCTATTCGCTTAAGAAAAAGCTTACTCTCAACAGATAGGCGTAGTAAAAATACAACAAAGAGATTTGAGCAGCTTTATACTTTCCTGAAAGTAGATCCATTAAAAGGCGATATTGATAAAAAGGTAATCCTAATAGTCAGTGCCGATGATGCTAGCGGGAAAACTTTTGTTGCTGCAAACCTGGCACTGGCAGCTGTTCATAATGGTAATAGAACCTTATTGGTAGATGCCAATTTTCGCTTTCCTTCACTAGATATGATATTCGATTTTAAAAAAGAGGCAAAGGGCCTTTCAGACATATTAAGAGGAAGCGCAAAAGATAAAGAGGTGGTGAGAAACCTTACAGACCTACTCCTGACAGGAAGTGTAAAGCTCAAAGAAGAGCAGCTAGGGGGGCTTGATAATCTGAAGATACTATCATCAGGCAGCAAGATAGATAAGCCTTTAGGTATATTGGGCGATAAAGACTTATCAAAGTGCCTAAAGGAACTAACAGATGCTTATGGGATTTTAATAATAGAGAGTGTGGGAATAAAAAGTTATCCAGACACACTTAATATCGCACCTTTAGCGGATGCTGTTTTATTAATAGCCAGAAGACAGAAAGCAACATATCCTTTGTTAAAAAACACAATCTCGCAGCTAAAAAAGATAAACGCTCCTTTAATAGGATTGGTATTGACAGATGTATGAGGGATACTGGAAGTTAAAAGAGAAACCATTTGAAAATACGCCTGATCCTAGATTTTTTTATCATTCCCCAGGCCACGAAGAGGCGCTTATGAGGCTATATTATGTCATAAAAGAGCGTAAAGGAGCGGGCCTTCTGACTGGTGAGTACGGAAGTGGCAAAACAGTTCTTACGCGCCTTATCACAAAAGAGTTTTCTGCTGATAATAAGCATAGAATAGCTCTCATAGTAAACCCATCTCTTTCCCCGGAAGATTTTCTAAAGGAGATTATATTTCAAATTGAGGGAAGAGAATGCGATGGTTCGAAACTCAAGATACTTCATACTATAAATGATATATTATACAAGAATATGGAAGAAGGCAAAGAGGTTGTAATAATAGTGGATGAAGCCCAGGTTATAAGCAATATAGATATGTTTGAAGAACTAAGGCTGCTCTTGAATTTTCAACTCAACAACAGGTTCTTGCTTACCCTGATATTAGTAGGCCAGCCAGAATTGCGTGAGAAGATAAATAAACTCCCTCAACTACGACAACGCATGGCTATATCTTTTCATCTTAACGTCTTAAGCCCCGAAGAGACAATAGGCTATATAGAGC
>JABMRG010000158.1 GCA_013202935.1 Candidatus Omnitrophota bacterium | reverse complement strand
TGAAGACTAACGTATTTATATATCTTATAATAATAGGACTCGCCTGTTGCTTCTGCCCAGGATCTTATGCAGCACCTGTGGGTGGTAGTAACCCTATTATAGATGGTAACCTGGTGGCATTTGCATTTGAGTACGATTATATATTTGATAGGGACATTAAATCATCAGATATAAGTACAGGTGAAATCTCTGAGCAGAATACATTTTACTGTAAGCTCAGTTTTAAACCGGTTGATTTTTTGAGTGTCTATACAAAGACAGGTATAGCAAATTTTAAGCTTGAGTCGCAGCTCAATAATGGAAATGTATATGAAGAGAACTATGAGAGCGGATTTTATGTTGGTGGTGGGGCAAGCCTTACTTATGAGTTTGTTCCAAGGGTAAGGGCTACAATCGATAACCAGATAAACTGGTGGCGCTCAGATATAGACAGCGGCAGTTATCCAAGCAGTATTTCCGAGATTTCAGGACATAGTTCAGCCATGGAATATCAGCTAGCAGGAATACTGAGCTATAAGATAGATTATAAGTCACTTATACACCCAGCGCATGGTGAATGGCCGCATCTTACACCTTATGCTGGGGTTAAATACACACATCTTAAGATCGATGTAGACACTACTGCTAAAAGCGGATCAACTTCAATACCTGTCCCCGATGGCTATAAGAATGAGAACAAGGTAGGCATCATATGCGGGGCTGACCTGACCTTTGAAAGTTTAACCGGGTTTAGCTTCAATGTAGAGGGAAGGTTCCTGGATGAGACGGCAATATCAGGATATCTCAACTACAACTTCTAATAGAGTAAGAAGCCAAAAAGGTCAAAAGGTAAAAAAAGTACTATCGACCCCTTGACTTTTGTACATTTATCAGGCATATTGTAGTGGAAGGTTAAAGAAGCTCTTTTTCAAAAGTAGTTCTCGATAAAGGCAAACCGCCTGAAAGGGTGGGGCGCAAAACCACGAGCCTAAAGCCTCAAGTTTCTCAAAGGGGTAAGGTAGTCGGGTTGCCGAAGGAAGTTTCGCTTACGTTATTTAAGCCCTGAAGCTTTTCTGAAGGTGGTTGCCTTTATAAAGTTTCAGGGCTTTTTTTATGCTCAAAAGGCTAAGGTGAATGAGATGAAACAGACACAAGAAGATAAAAAAAGAGGCAGGATAATAGCGTTTCTCACAAGGGAAGAGATCGATTTTATAGATAAGCTATCAAAGGATGCCCTCTTTTCAACAGGCCATAAACTTTCACGCAGCGATGTGGTAAGGGCCTTGATAGATGCCATCAAGATTAAAGAGGTAAATGGAGAAGGTGTTAATTCTAAATCTGATCTTGAGAGAAAGCTTCTTGCAATTATGAATTTAACGCTTCCCGATACTCTATATAATATAAAAAAAGAGAAAGAGAATCAGGGCGATGAGAATAATTAGCCTCCTGATCGCGGTTGTATTTATTATACCTCTATTGTTTGTTGGCGGAACTATCGCTTCACAGGCAACCATACTTCCAGTTGTTTCAATACGCGGTTGTATAGTTGAGTTTGATACTGTTGCCCATTTCGGTAGAAGCTTAAGAGATGCAACTGAAACCCTTACCAGGATAGAGATCAATTTATTTAAGAGAATCATTGAGCATATAAGGATAAATGGTGTGCGCACCAGCTACGAAGATTATAATCGTGCTAGAAAGTTAACGCAACAGAGCGTATAGGAGATAAAAAATGAGTATTCGCTGGACAGATGAGAATCATAGTTATAACCCGGTCATGATGAGATGGGAGACCGATACGGCGGAATTTTTCCAACTAGAAGTTTCGCCTTCACATATATTTAGGGTAAAGATAGACAAGGGTGAAGAAAAAAAAGAAAGGGGTGAGTAGGATGAAGAAGGATAAGGCCAAACAGAGAAGGCAGATGAGAAGGCTTATGGCACGCATGAAGGGCAAGAGAGCAGCTGGTTTTGTTCTATTGCTTATAGCTACCTCGCTTGTTTTCACATCCACTGTTTTTGCAAAGGACAATGTATCAGAGGCAGCAAGAGACTTTACAAAGGCCGGTGCTTCTATACCGCAGGAGATAGCTGAAACTACAAATGAGTCTAATGCTATCAATGGTGTTATAGTAGGAACTGCAAAAGGAGTATATAATACAATTCAGCATGTAGGTAAAGGGCTGTTTGAATTGCTAACTTTTTGGGACACAAGTAACTAGGTAAAAAGGGGAGGGTGCGATGAGAAAGAAGCGAAAGAGCAGAAAGATACGGATACAAAGGTATGGCAAACCAGCCAGCATGAGAGAGTTTATCGGCAGTCTATCATCCTATATGCTTGTCCTGATGTTAGCTTTTCCTACATTTGCTGCAGAGGAGCCAGCAGAGAAGCTGGCAGAGGGCGTAGAGGAGACTGCTACCGGCTGGGTAGAGGTTCCAAAAGAGATCTATGAGACTTCTGAAGAGGAGAATATAATAGAGGGCGTGACGGTGGGCACGCTCCAGGGTGCTGCCGAGGCGGTAGAGCAGACCGCAGAAGGCGCGGTAAATGCAGCTACATTCTATATTCCTGACGAAGAGGAAGAAGAGGAGTATGGAGAAGAGGGG
>JABMRG010000157.1 GCA_013202935.1 Candidatus Omnitrophota bacterium | reverse complement strand
TATGCGCCAAAGACTCAGATACCTTAAGCACTACATTGCCCACAAACCCATCACAGACTATTACATCATATTCTCCGCTATATATATCTCCACCCTCTACATTTCCTGCAAACATCACGTTGCTTAAGTTCAGCAGATTATGCGTCTCCTTAATAAAGTCTGTGCCTTTTGTCTCTTCCTCACCTATATTTAAAAGCCCCACCCTTACTACTTTTTTATTAAATATATACCTTTGCAATACATCACCCATAATACCATACTGCAATAGGTGCTCTGGCTTGGGCCCTATATTGGCTCCTACGTCTATCAATATACACAGGTCCTTCAAGGTGGGGTATATAATTGCTATTCCTGGGCGATGTACACCCTCAAGAAGCCCCATCTTCAATGTTTCTGCACAAACAACAGCGCCTGTATTGCCACAGGAGACAAAGGCATCCGCCTTTTTGTCTTTTAAAAGCTGGGCTCCTATATTGATAGAGGATTGTTTTTTCCGGCGTACGCTTAAGGCCGCAGGCTCATTCATTCCTATTGTCTCTGCTGCATGGCATACTGATATATTAGCTGGCTTTTTGGCGGTTTTCTTAAAAAGCTCTCTCTGTACAGCAGCATTGTCTCCAACTAAGACAATGTCATAGCCAAACTCTTTGGCGGCCATAATTGCTCCCTCAACTACTACTTGAGGGGCATTGTCTCCACCCATTGCATCTACTGCGATACGCATACCAGGCCTATTCCTTTTAAGATTTCTTTTTCTTTTTCTCTTTTTGCTTCTTCACCACTATCTGTCTTCCTTTGTAATATCCGCACTTTGAACATAGATGGTGTGGAAGCACAGTTGCGCCGCAATGTGAACATTTAGTAAGAGATAGTTTTTTGAGCTTATCGTGCGTGCGGCGCTTCCTTGTCCTTGTATTTGAATGTCTGCGTTTTGGTAATCCCACTTTATCCTCCTGCTACTTCTACTATTTTATTCCTACTTGTTTTTCCTGTTATAATACGTATATCTGATTTTTTCACCCTATAATGCTTAGCCAGGGTATCAATCAATTCTTTATTTGCTCTTCCATCAGTTGGTGCAGTCCTAAGGTAGACCTTAAGTGAACCATCTGCGTTCTCTGCCACTTCATCTTTTGATGCGCGCGGCTGAACTTTTACTGAGATTTTCATTTTAGGCGCGATGCTAAATCCATAAGACTACGCACTAAAAAACTTTGCAAGAAGATAAGCGCGAATACTGCGATAATCGGTGAAATATCGATAGCCCAGAACTGCATCCTGAAAGCTTTTCTTATAGGGGCAAGTATAGGCTCGGTTGTCCGCTGCAGGAATTGTACAATAGGATTAAAGGGATCTGGGTTAACCCAGCTTACAAGTGCCCTTATGATTATAATCCAATAAAGAAGTGTAATTACTATATCAAACAACCGTGCTACGCTATATATCAGATTCCCTAAAACAAACATTTTAACCAACTCCTATTTAGATAGCTGTTTGGATTTTTTACAGGCTGCTGAAACCGCAGCCTTTACTATTTTTTCAAGGCCTTTTTTCTTAAAGACCTTAAGAGCTGCCTCGGTAGTTCCACCTTTAGATGTTACTTTATTACGCAATATTTTAGGATGAGTGCCTGTTATGTGTTGTAGCGCAGCAGCACCTAATCCTGTCTGCAATACAAGCTTTTCCGCAACAGGCCTTTTTATACCTAAAGAGATTGCTGCATCCGTTAATCTTTCCATAAACAAGAAAAAGTATGCGGGCCCGCTGCCTGAAACTGCGGTTACAGCATCTATCTGTTTCTCATTTAAATGTACAATATCACCAACAGACCTAAAGATTTTATCAACAATATTTATGTCAGATTTGGTTGTACCCTTAGCTGCTACTATTGCTGTTATGCCATACCCGACTAATGCCGGAGTGTTAGGCATGGCTCTTATTATCCTCTTTGCGCCAGTCTTCTGTTTTATATAAGATGTTGTTACTCCTGCGGCTATTGTAATTATAAGCTTTGACTTAGCAGTTTGTGCTATCCCAGCTAGCACAGAAGCCATATCCTGAGGCTTAACAGCTAATATAAGAATATCGCTCTTTTTAACAGCTTCAATATTCGAAGAGGCAGCATTTACGCGGTAAGTTTTTTTGATAAATTTTAGCCTCACACTACTCTTATCAGAAACAGTAATCTCGCCTCTGCTAAAAAGCTTATTAGATAGAAGCCCTTTGAGTAGTGCTTCTCCCATATTGCCGCATCCTATAAATGCAAGTCGTTTGTTCATGGCATTACCCTTTTCATACAGGTGTTACTGAATTAAGTATTTTTGCAGGGACACTTGCCTCAGGTTCGATATATTATACGAACGGGAAATGTCCCTGATGTGCTTTTATACTTGGTTGCTGATTTATTTGAAAATAGCACTTCCGATTCTTACAACAGTAGCTCCCTCTTCTATGGCTACTTCAAAGTCCTGTGTCATACCCATTGAAAGCTCTCTTATGGCAGTATTGGGTATATTCTGAGACCTTAAATTATCCCTTAGCTGTCTCAGCTTAGCAAAGTATGGCCTTGTAATTTCTGCATCATCAACAAACGGTGCCATTGTCATAAGGCCTATAATATGTATGTTAGAGAGGCTAGAAACCTTTACTATAAATTGCTCGGCATCCTTAGGCTCTATGCCATATTTTGAAGCCTCGCCAGAGACACTTACTTCAATAAAACAATCTACCCTCTTTGATATAGCCTTTGCTCGATTATCTATCTCTTCGGCTAGATGGAGGCTATCAAGTGAGTGTATTGTATCGAATATATCGAGTGCTTTCCTGACCTTGTTTGTCTGTAGATGGCCTATCATATGCCATCTTAAGCCCTGTGACACTGCACCAAGCTTCTCATATTTTAAAAGACCATCATTTACTCTGTTTTCACCAATATCTGTAATACCTGAAGATACGGCTTCCCTTACTTGGTCAACTGTAGCTTGTTTTGTAACAGAGACTAAGGTAATATCTTTGGGGTTTCGTCCTGCTCGCTCGGCTGCCTTTGCTATTTTCTCCCTAACTTGAGCAAGATTCCGGCTAATCATTTGGCATACTTTAACATAATATAATACTCAAGTCAATAATAAATTGAAAAGTGTAAAGACTGATAAGCATGGGGACACTTTACTTACTATACTATGTATTAATCTAATGTAAAGTGTCCCCAGTGTTAGTGGCAAGGGGTTAGGAGCGAGAGAAACGTTCCCTTCTATGGTACTTAAGTCAATATATTTAAGATTAGGGTTCGGGAGATGGGCTTAAATGCTGCGGGCAGTTGCCAAGCTGGTCTGTTTTCACAACATACGTAAGCACGCCAAAAACTATTGAATATCCAGACATTATATAGCCTCCATCAGAGGTCTGTATAACTGAACGGAAATCGTCATCTGCACTACCACCTCCAAACCTCTTCTCGAAAACCATATCAAGATTTGAATCTGTTTTTATAAGATAGGCATCATAGTGTCCCGAGGCGGTATCAGTTGTTTTCCCAGCGAGTATATATCCTCCATCAGAGGTCTGGTCAACTGAAAAAGCATAATCAGTCTTGGTGCTTCCATTACTAAAAGTGCTTTGATCTATAATGCCGCCATCAGTTGAATCTATCTTTAGAATCCAGATATCAGAATTAAGCCAGTAGGGAGAAGTATCAACAGCATGGTTTATGCCTGCTACTATAAACTCTCCATCAGCAGTCTCCTTTACTGAGTAGAAGCAATCATTGTCACCACCATCATAAGCTTCATCCCATATAACACCGCCTGCCGAATTAGTCTTTACGAGATAGCCATCATAGCCTGGTGGGAAGCCTGTACCCTGCTTTCTACCTGTTATTATATATTCACCACCAGAGGTCTCTTGGACAGAATATGCACGGCTCATCATGTCAAATGTCTGCTGCCATTTATCCGACTGGTTGCCAGACCAGCCTTTTGAGAAAGAATAACTTCCTGCTGTATCCAAAGCAGAATCGGTCTTTATAAGATAAGCAAGGTCTATGTCACCTAGTCCGGAATTATAAACATAATAGCCAGCCATTATATAGCCTCCGTCAGAGGTCTGTTGGACAGAGCGTATTTTTACGCCACTAAAAGTCGCCTCGTATTCAAACGTACCACTTGAATCTAATTTTACCGCATAGGCATTTGCCCCTATTTGGCCTGCTGCTATATAACCT
>JABMRG010000156.1 GCA_013202935.1 Candidatus Omnitrophota bacterium | reverse complement strand
TCCGGGTTTTTTACGAAAAGGAGCGGGAAGACTATATCGCTTATACAGCAGGGTAGCCATACCGCAAGAAAGAGAAACATGAATATCACTGGGTATATATACCAACTCATTCCTTGTCCAATCGCCATAATTACATGAAAGAGCGAGGCGCAGGTACTTAAAAGTACATGGCCTGAATGAGGAAACTTGGTATTTGGCCTAAAATATGCGATGGCTATGCCTAATACTGCGGCAGAGTTTATCAGCCAGAAATGTTCTATAAAACCTATGTGCGGCGCGCTCTTTGGGAGCCTAAGCAGTATCTCCCCCCAATAAGGTATAAGTGAGTCACTCAGTGTTGCTATCCCAATAGAGCCTACATAACCAATAAGAAACAGAATCCATATATTACATTTAAGCCTGGAGGTAGGGCATTTGTGGAGTTGATATATAGAAGATGTTACAAGAGCACTCAATATTACATGTGCTGGGTGGAATATATAAAAGACACGAAGCGCGGTCTCATGGGGGATATTGCGAAAGAAAAATACTAGTACTATGCCGCCAATCGCACCAACAATCGTAAACGAAACATGCTCTCTAAGCTCGCGTACTATAAGCTTGAGCATATACTTACCCCTTATGAGACCTTATGAAGTTTTCTATACTTCGGTCATAGGTCTTCTCGATATTATCAGGAAAGTAGCATGCGGGAAGCTCACCATTATTCTTGTGGTAGGCAATACACTCACAGCATGTGCCTTTTCTTGAGCATGGTTCGTAACTGCAGTTACAGATTTTTAGGTTGTTGGTTTTTTTGCATTCCATTGCAGCCTCCCTATAACCGCCTGGGCAACGTTAGTAAGGTGGTCGCCTATCTTCTCAAAATTACTTATCATATCAAGAAAGAGTATGCCGGAACGTACATTGCACTCGCCCTTGCCTAATCTATCAATATGGTTCTGCCTGAACTTTTCAGTAAGGAAGTTTACATCCTTTTCTATCTCTAAAACTTTTTCCGCCTCTTCAGTTGAATTTGTATTTAGTGCTTTTATCGCGCTATCTGACATGGCATCTATCTTATCATGCATAGCCTTTATTTCGATAACCGCACTCTTGGTAAGGGGGAGATTGCCATCTATCCTGCGTATCGCGAGTTCCATAAGATTTTCTGAGTGATCCCCTATTCTTTCAATATCATTAACTGAATGTAACAGCGCAGGAATCCTCCTCGACTCTTCTTCACTCAGGTCCCTTTGAGTAAGCAACACCAGATAATTGGTAACCGCCTCTTGGAGGCTATCGAGTGCTTCCTCCCTTTTGGGAAGGTTTTTCAATATTTTCTCATTAAGATCCAAAAATCCAGTAGCTGCCTCGTTAACCATCTCCTTGGCCTGGTCAGCCATTCTTACTAACTCTTTTGTAGCAGCATCGAGCGCAAAGATAGGAGTGCTTATCAGATGCTTCTCCAAATATTTAGGGCCTGCCTCAATAATAAGTTCTTTGCCTGGCACGATCTTTTTTACAACCTTGGCAAAGAGGCCAACAAAGGGAAGATAAATACAGGTCTCTATTATCTTCATTATGGTATGGGCATTTGCACATTGCCTGACAGCATCAGAGGATGTATGGGTAATAAAAAGTGTAAACGGTTTAAGGATAATAAGGAACAGCGCAGCACCTATTATGTTATACAAAAGATGTGCTATCGCTGCCCTCCTCGCAGATATACTTGTACCAATAGAAGCTATCATGACAGTGGCACACGTACCTATATTAGCACCGAGTATAATAGGGATAGCACCTTCTATACTAATAAGACCTATAGAGACAAGCCCCAATATTATACCGACAGTAACGCTTGAACTCTGTACAAGAGCTGTTATTGCTGCACCAATCAATACACCATATAAAACTCTGTTGTTGATAGAAACAAAGGCATTTATAACAGCCGGGTCATTAGCAAACGGTTTAACTACACTTGTCATTATATTTAAACCTAAAAAGAGAATTCCAAACCCTAAAAGGAAAAGCCCTAAGAACTTCCAGAATCTCTTTTTAGAAAATATATTTAATACCATGCCAACACCGATTATAGGAAGGGCATAGTCTGTCAGCTTAAATGCGATGATCTGCGCTGTTATGGTAGTACCTACATTTGCACCAAATATCACACCTAGCGACTGGGTAAGAGTCATTAAGCCAGCATTTACAAAACCGACCACCATAACTGTTGTAGCACTTGAACTTTGAATAAGTGCGGTTATGCCAGCACCTACCAATACACCTTTAAATACATTGGAGGTGAGTGCTTTAAGTATATTGCGGAATCTGTCCCCTGCCACTCTCTGTAAACCATCGCCCATTAAATGAATTCCGTAAATAAAGAGTCCTAATCCTCCAAATAGACCGAATATTAATTCTTTATTCATCTCTTAACTTATCACTCCTTGTTTAATAGTCTCTTGTTCTCTTTTAAAAAGTTACTTATGGTCTTCCCTGCCAAAAAAATCTCTTTTATAGAAGGTAAGGCTCTTAAGAATGCTTCTGCTATGCCAGGGTCAAACTGAGTGCCTGAACGTTTTTTTATTGCCTGGACAGCCTTATCTACTGTCTCTGATTTTTTGTAAGAACGCTCTGAAACAATAGCATCTAATGAATCTGCTAAGGCTACAATCCTTGCATATAGGGGTATCTTTCTGCCCTTTAATCCGAGAGGGTATCCTGTTCCATCATACCACTCATGATGGCTGAAAGCAATCTCTCCTGCAGCCTTTAAAAGAGCTGCGTTAGCACCAGAAAATACCTTTCCACCAATAACAGTATGCTTTTTTATTCTGTTGTAATCTTTTTTTGTAATTTTTTTCTTGCGAAGTAGATTGTCAGGTATGCCTATCTTGCCTATATCATGCATAATAGAGGCAAACCTAAGCATCTTTACTCTTTTTGAAGAAAGGCTTAAGGCCTTTGCTATTGCAGTAGAATAGTCGCTTACGCGTATAATATGACTTCCTATCTCATCATCCTTATACTCTGCTGCGATAGCAAACCGCAGCAGCATCTCTGCATAGGAGTCTTGGACCTGTTTCGCGATATATTCTTTCATAACTTTGTCTAATTATTTAAGCTTTTCCTGCGCAGCCAAGTATTTGCAGCTTATGCTTTACAACCTCTTTTATCGCTTCACGTGCCGGGCCTAAGTATCCACGAGGATCAAAGTTCTCAGGCTTTTCATCAAACTCTTTTCTTATAGTAGAGGTCATGGCAAGGCGAAGGTCTGTGTCTATATTGACTTTACAGACATTCATGCCTGCTGCCTTTGTTATAGCATCCTCCGGCACGCCTTTTGCGCCTGGAAGTTTGCCGCCATGGTCATTGCATATCTGAACCAACTCAGGAATAACGCTTGAGGCACCATGAAGGACAAGTGGAAAATTAGGGACACGATCCTGTATTTCCTCTAGCCTTTCAAAATAGAGCTTTGGTTCCCCGCCACCGCTAAACTTATAAGC
>JABMRG010000018.1 GCA_013202935.1 Candidatus Omnitrophota bacterium | reverse complement strand
GTTGCCGATGGCGAGCCTTAATGATATTAAAGAAAAACAGCAATTTTTAGTTGACAAAGTAAAAACAAAACGATACCTTAGACTTAAGATGCACAACCTTGATATGAGTATCTTAGAGACTGTATTTTCAAGAGGAGATAGAGCCCTCTCTGCTGCCTTAGAATATGCGTGGAAAAAAGGCGCAAGGTTTGATGCCTGGAGCGAAGGTTTTAATCGCGAGATCTGGGATGAGGCATTTTCAGCCAGCAGTATTAACAGGGAAGATTATCTGTCAGAAAAAAGGCCTGAGGAGGCCTTGCCATGGGGCCATATAATAGTAAACTAAACAGGAGAATAAAATGAATATAAAAGAACTGGAAGCGGGCGCAAAGAAAGATTTTAATAATGCAATATGTCTTATAGGTTTAATACCCTTTGCAGTATTTATCTATCTTTTTGTAGAAAAGTTCGCTTCTTTTAATGTTCTTGTCGGTGAGGTGGGCTATATTATGCTTATTACTATAATATTGATATTTCTCGGTATCGTAACAGGCAGAAGAATGCTATGGACTGTGATAAGGCGCTTGTTTGATTTTAATCAAACAGTTATACAGTTGCAGGATGAGTTAATACAAAAGAACAGGCTTGCTGCAGTTACTGAGACAGCCCTTTCATTAAGCCATGAGGTCAATAACCCGCTTATGATTATGAGGGGTAACCTTGAGTTGCTTGAGACTGATTTTACGCAAAATTCTACTATAACCGATGCGATAAAAGATAAGGTTATAAAACTAAAAAATTACTGTGAACGCATAAGAAAGATAACAGATAAATTATCTCATCTGACGGATCCGCAGGTAACAACTATTCATGGTAAAACGAAGATGATAGACGCGGATTCTTCCCAATAAGCTTTCTTTATAAGAAATTATATACAGGTTCCTATTTATTTGACTTTTTATAAATACTATTGTATGCTATACTATCACTAATAATAAAAGAGCTATTAAAAAAAATTTCAAGGAGAACAAATATGACTAAAGATAATGTCTTTAAGAAGATGTCTCTTGTGCCGGCAGGCCTAAGGTACAAGCTTATGATAGTTTTTTGTCTTATGTCTATTATCCCGCTTCTGACCTGTGTATATATAACCACGAATTTTGTATTTCCTACCTCTGAATGGGCGATAGGTTCAGTCAGCCTTGTAATTGCTATTACGTTATTTATCGCCATCTTGGGTTATATAGTTGCAAAACGCATGATAGAGCCGATAATCGATATGGCCCTTGAAGCAAAACTGATAGCCAGCGGTGAATTTGAGCGTTCGATCCAGACCGAAGAAGAGGGCGAGGTAGGAGACCTAGCTGGTTCACTTAATGTTATGACAGAGAGGATCAGGAACAATCTAACTGAGCTGAAAAGTTATAGTGAAAAGACCAGGCAGATAAACGCAGAGATCAACAAGAAAGTTATGGTGCTTTCAGGGCTTTTACAGGTAGGAAATCTTATTTCAGCCGGCACTGACTTAAAAACTGTCTTAGACATTTTAGTTGAGAGAGTATCGGTCCTTGGCGACTCAAGCCCTACATCTCTAATGTTAAGAGATGAGGAAGGCAGCACCATGAGCCCCCTCTCAACGTCTAACTTTGAAGGGATAGATGCTGCAACCATGCCGATAAGCCTTCAACATGGCATATTCGCGAAGCTTAAAGCGGAAACAAAGGACCTTATCATAGATAAGAACCTAAAGGATGAGACGGAGGATATTAAGAAATACAGAGAACTTTATAAGATACAGAACAGCGCTATTTTACCGATAATAGTCCGTGGTAAGCTTGAAGGTACTCTTATATTATCTAATGATAAACGGGACTTTGTATTCGATCTCGACGACCTGGACCTACTCCATGTCTTTTGCAAGCAGGCGGCTATTGCCATTGAGAACGACCATCTTATGAAAAAGACCGAGGAGCTTGAGATCAAGGATGACCTTACACAACTTTACAATGCGAGGTATATAAAAGACCGTTTAGATGAAGAGATACAGAGGGCCATAACATACCAGAGGCCGTGCGCGTTTATAATCTTTAATATAGATAATTTTAAGGAATTCTGTAAAAAACGTGGCAGAATGACGGGTGAGTCTGCGCTTAAGAAGATAGCAAGCCTTATAGCAGATGAGCTTACCCCTGTTGATAAAGC
>JABMRG010000155.1 GCA_013202935.1 Candidatus Omnitrophota bacterium | reverse complement strand
CCTCTTCTTGTGACAGTGCGTTATCTGATGTACCAGAAGAAGATGCTTTGGTTGCTGCAGACTCAGGTGCAGAAGGCATCAGAAAGGCAGAATCTGGACTCTTCACACTGGAGCTGGGTGGAAAATTCCTCATCTTCTCTGCTGCCGGCTTGATTATAAGCCTTAACTGTTCTGGTAATTTATCCAGTAATTTCGGATCTAATTTTACTGCCTTTGCCCAATTTTCCAATGACTTTGAACTTATGCCCATCCTGAAATAACTTCTACCAAGCTGGAAATAGGCTTTGGCCATATAAGGATCATGCTGTACGGCCAGCTCATATTCCTTTAGTGCCTCATTATGTCTTGTCTGCTTATCATACATATTTGCCAGGTTATAATGAGCTTTTGCAGACTGAGCATGTACCCTTATGGCTTCTTTGTATGCAGCCTCTGCCTTAGTAAACGCTCTCTTTCCAGCATACGCAAGTCCAAGAAGTTGATGATTGCTAGAAAAACCAGGATCAAGTCTTGTGGCCTGTAACAATTCTGCTATAGCCTCATCATACCTACCTATTTCATAATAGACCAGCGCAAGCCTATACCGTGCTTCTGCGAGATTGCTATCTAATGCAACAGCTTTTTTTCCAGCTGCGATAGCTTTATCGTGCATCCCTAATTTAAAATAAACATGGCATGTATTTACATATATCTGTGGTGTGAAACCATAGCTATCTGTTATTTTAATCTTGGAATACATCACGTAGAATAACTCATCATTCGTTAAATTAAGCTTCAATAATGCATCCCTTGTTATCTCGTCCTGGACAAATCTATTTTTTAGCTGGAGAGCCCTATCTGAAGGAGGGGCATAATTTGTTAACATTAAATACCCATCTCTTTCAACATAATATCTTGGCATATCTGTTAAATCTACCAAGCCAGTACTGAAATCCACAAAAAGCTTATACCGAGGGGTAAGGTCAACAACAGCAAAGCTATGCCCAGGAGCTGTTGCGCCTTTCATCTCAGCTCCAAATAGGCTTAAGATTACATATGCCATTTGTGATAAGGGCGTACAGGCAGTGATCGTATTCCTCATACTCTGCCTGCTCTCCCTTACTTCCTTAGGTAGGTTTGGTTCTTCTAGCAGCTCAAATATGTCTTGGCCATCAAGTCTGCTAACTAGATTTCTAATAAGGGGCTTCGGTTTAAGATTATTAAGGTATCCTTTGTGAGCTATCAGCGCATAAAGTTCTTTTACAATATCCCTGCGTCTTTTAAGATCCTGTGAATGTAGGGCCTCTTTTAAATTATCGATTCCTATCGTAGAATCTATCTCGGATAGAAGGGTATCGAATGCATCCAGGAGGGGCTTCATGCTTTCTTCGCCTTCAGGATATACTAAGCCTATAAGTATCTGCTCTAATTTTGCCCTTATTTCTGCTCTAGCTCTTCCAAGGTACCCTAAATTGGTAATTACTTTGGCTATATTATTTTTTAGCCGCATTACTGTCCTGCGAATTGGCTGGCGAAAAACAAAATAAAACATTGCCAAAATACCTACTGATATCAGTATAAGAGCTGATAGAATAGCTATTCTTCTTTTGGGCGTAATTCTGGATCCTTGAGGCAGCTTAGGCCTTATATCCTCTAACATGTTTTCGAATTTGCCACTTGTAGTAAGAATAACCAGCTCAGAACTACTACGACTCTCTATCCAGGTCCTTTCTCTTTCTGCATTTCTTTGCTCTGCCTTTAAAACCACGGCTTTAGACGCAATACCACTATTTCTTATAAGATCAAGTAACCTTTGATCGCTGCCCCATCCAGTATTTCTTAATCCAGATATGTCAGATTTACCCGCAGATGATAGTTTGGCTGTTTCAGGTGCAGGTGAAACTGAATCCCTTTTCATCCCGGTAGCAACCGGACGCAGGGCAGATCCTTGAGAAGGATGGGCATACTGCACCGTACTGTTTATAGTAACAGTTACGATAAGTATAAAACTAGCTATCTTATATATAGTTTTGCACATAGTTTTAGATATAGTTTTACTGTGGTTATATTGCCAGGGAGGAATTGCGTGGAGGCTGTAACTTAATATATTATAAAAGTATTTATAATATACCAAATAAGTGGGTGTTTGTCAATAAGAATATTGCTCGAATCTTATTTTTTTATTTACCTCTTGCAAATTCTCCTATTACTTCATATAATACTATAGAAATGAAAACCTGGCATAAGATATTAATTATTCTAATACTTCTTTTCCTCCTGGCTTACCTATTAGTCCTTTATATAAATACCAGCCTGATACCTGTAAAACTAAAAGATATACTTATAAATAATATTAGTGAAAAATTACAGAAAGAAACCTCTATTGATAGTCTTAAATTTAGTATAGCAAAAGGCTTTGTGCTTACTGGCTTAAAAATATACGAGGGCCCGAAAGAGGATAACAAGCTTTTCCTAAAATCTGATGAGATATCCTTTGCCCTCCTTGTCTTACCTTCTCTTAAGAAACTACAGCTTATTATTCCCCGCATCTCAATAGATGCGCCTTCTATTAATATAATAAGGGCTCATGACGGAGTTTGGAACTTTTCTTCAATCTTTGCTGCAAAAGCCGAAGATGAAAAGCCATCGCGTATAAACATATCTATAAAGAGCCTCTCTTTCGACGGGGCTGAAGTTGTTTTTAAAGACTACTATCAGGATAGAGAATTCCATAAGAGGATTAAGGGCTTAAGGGGCAGTGCTGGGTTGTCTTTGCCAAGCTCTTTCAGTGTAAACTGTATTGGCAAGATAGATGAAAGCTCAATAAAGGTAATCGCAAAATATAGTATTCCTAAAAAAGATCTCTCTGCAGAAGTTGAGACTAAAAACTTGGAATTCTCTGACTATTGGAACAACTATATT
>JABMRG010000154.1 GCA_013202935.1 Candidatus Omnitrophota bacterium | reverse complement strand
TTAGGCAGTTCTCCATCTCTTATTATTGAAGCAAAGGGTAAAAACATTAAGATTACAAAAAAGGGTAAAGCCCAAAGACGCAGCGGGAATCCCTTAGATATAATTGAGAAGTTTATGAGGCAGTATAAGGCTGTTGCAGTAGATGGGCTGCCCAGGTTCTATGGTGGGCTTGTAGGCTATATGGGCTATGATATCATAAGGTTTATTGAGAGCATACCAGATAGCTGTAAGGATGATCTAGGTGTATCTGATATAAAACTTATTCTGGCTGATACTATATTAATCTTTGACCGCTTGAAGCATACTATAAAGATAGTATCAAATACTCATATAAAGAATAGTTCACGAAGGGCTACTGAGAGAGCTTACGAGCAGGCTATTAAGGATATTCATAATATTAGCAAAAAACTGAGTAGACCCCTTAGCAAGAGTATGCCGCAAATAGAAGGTGTATCAGCTCCGATCAGCCTTAAATCTAATATCAAAAAGAGCGCTTTCAAAAAATCAGTTATAAAGGCAAAGAAATATATAAAAGAAGGAGATATTATACAGGCTGTCTTGTCTCAGAGGTTCCAATCAGGCTTTAATGGAGACCCATTAACCATATACCGTGCGCTTCGTTCTATTAACCCTTCACCATATATGTTCTATCTCTCGTTTGGCAGTACGAAGCTTATAGGCTCATCGCCTGAGATTATGGTAAGAAGCGAAGATGGTATTGCTGAAATTAGGCCTATCGCAGGCACAAGGCCAAGGGGCAAAAATAAGAAAGAAGACGAAGCCTTAGAGAAGGACCTCTTGCGCGACCCAAAGGAATGCGCAGAGCACCTTATGCTTGTTGACCTTGGCAGGAATGATCTTGGCCGTGTCTGTAAAAAGGGAAGCGTAAGATTATCTGAGTTTATGGTAATAGAGAGGTACTCCCATGTAATGCATATAGTAAGTGATTGTGTTGGTAAACTCTCATCAAAGAGCAGTATATATGAGCTATTAAAGTCATCTTTTCCAGCAGGCACAGTGGCAGGAGCGCCAAAGATACGCGCTATGGAGATAATAGATGAGCTTGAAAAGACAAAGAGAGGGCCATATGCCGGGTGCGTGGGATATTTTTCTTTCTCCGGGAACCTTGACACATGCATAACCATACGGACCATACTTGTAAAGGGGAAAAGAGCGTATGTCCAGGCAGGAGCTGGCATTGTCGCAGATTCTAATCCTGAAAAAGAGTATCAGGAGACAGTAAATAAAGCAAAAGGTATGTTAAAGGCCGTAGCTATTGCCAAGGCGGTAAAATAATATGATACTACTTATAGATAATTACGATTCCTTTACATATAATCTGGTTCAGTATCTGGGAGAGCTAGGCGCGAAGCTTAAAGTATACAGGAATGATAAAATCACTATAGCCCAGATTAAGAAACTAAAGCCTTCACACATAGTTATTTCTCCCGGGCCTGGCAGGCCAGATGGTGCAGGGATATCAAAAAAAGTTATAAAAGAGTTTGCAGGCAAAATTCCTATTTTGGGAGTGTGCCTAGGCCATCAGTGTATCGGAGAAGTTTACGGCGGAAAGATTGTTGGTGCAAAAAGACTTATGCATGGTAAGACATCGAACATATATCATAATAAAAAAGATGTATTCAAGAGCATAAAGAGCCCGTTTGAGGCAACCAGGTATCACTCCTTGATAGTTGAAAGAAAAAGCCTGCCAAGCTGCCTTGATATCACTGCCCAGACTAAAGAGAAAGAGATTATGGGGTTTAGGCATAAAGAGTATCCTGTTTTTGGTGTCCAGTTTCATCCGGAGTCGATACTGACAAAGGAAGGCAAGAAACTGCTTAAGAATTTTATCAGTATTGGGAGAAAGATATGATAAAAGAGGCGATAGGAAAAGTTGTAAAGAATAAAGATCTGACTGCTCATGAAATGGAATCGGCGTTCTCTGAAATTATGAGTGGTAAGGCTGAAAGCTCGCAGATAAGCGCGTTTATAACAGGGCTTCGTATGAAAGGTGAAACCATCCAGGAGATCACGTCTGCTGCAAAGGTTATGCGTAAGTTCGCTGCTACTATCAATGTGCGAAAATCTACTGAGCCAGTGCTTGATACATGCGGCACAGGCGGAAGCGGTAAAGATACCTTTAATATCTCAACAGCGGTTGCGTTTGTTGTGGCAGGCACTGGAGTAAAGGTAGCAAAGCACGGGAACCGTTCAGCTTCGAGCAGGTGCGGCTCAGCAGACGTATTAGAGGCACTAGGCGTTCATATAAACCTTTCTCCGAGCAACGTTGAGAGGTGTATAAAAAGAATAGGTATAGGTTTTATGTTTGCGCCGATTTTTCACGCTGCTATGAAGTATGCGGTGCCTGTTAGAAGGGCTATTGGAATAAGGACCATATTCAATATATTGGGGCCTTTATCAAACCCTGCAAATGCTACATGCCAGGTTATTGGCGTATATGATAAGAGTTTAACAGCATTGATGGCTAAGGTGCTCGGCAATCTTGGCATAAAACGAGCCTTTGTTGTTCATGGGCTCGAGGGTTTAGATGAAGTCTCTATCTCAGGCCCTACGCAGATTTCAGAGTTACGAAATAAGAGGGTAAGAACATACAAGATAACGCCCAACAAGTTCAACATAAAGAGGGCTGGGCTAAAGAGCATTAGAGGCTCTAATGCAAAAGAGAATAAAAAGATCATACTCTCTCTGCTTGGCGGTAAGAAAGGGCCAAGGCGGGATGTTCTTATTTTAAATAGCGCGTATGCGCTTGTTGCAGCCGAGAGAGCGAAGAATATAAAACAAGGCATAAGGCTTGCAGAAGAATCGATAGATTCAGGTGCTGCGCTTAAAAAGCTTAAACAATTAAAGGGATTTAGGAAATAAATGATTCTTGCTGAGATTATAGAAGAAAAGAGAAAGAGTATCCAGAAGGCAAAAGATGCGCTATCTCTTGATGAGATTAAATCCGCACTCTCTGAAAAAAAGATCCAGAAGCGAAACTTTAAACAGGCTATAAACCAGGCTCATGATATAAATATTATAGCTGAGATCAAAAAGGCATCACCCACGAGGGGGGTTATAAGGGAAGACTTTGATCCAAACAGAATAGCCCAGGAGTATCAGATTAATGGTGCAGCAGCAATCTCAATTTTGACTGAGGAGAAATATTTCTTAGGAAAACTTGAGTATATAAGAGGAGTAAGGGAAGTATGCAGCTTACCTATCCTAAGAAAAGATTTTATATTGGAGGAGTACCAGGTCTATGAGTCAGCATTGGCAGAAGCAGATGCAGTACTCTTGATAGCAGATATACTTTCAAAAGAGGAGATAACCAACCTTTCATCTATAGCAAAAAGTTTAGGATTAGCTGTATTGTGTGAGGCGCATTCAGAGGAGGACCTGGAGAAGGCGATATCTGCAAAATCAGATATCATCGGCATAAATAATCGTGACCTCAGCACATTTAAACTGAGCATAGATACAACACAGAACCTTATAGGGCTTATACCTGAAGGTAAAGTTATTGTAAGTGAGAGTGGTATAAGGTCACGCTCAGATACGCTATTCTTAAAAAGCCTTGGCGTAAATGCGGTATTGGTAGGCGAGGTTTTTATGGATGCCGATGATATAGGAGCTAAGGTTAGAGAGTTTACGGGAAAGTCCAATGGTAAAGGTTAAGATCTGCGGAATTACAAACACGGAAGATGCGATTGTAGCGCAGGAGGCAGGCGCTGATTTCTTAGGATTTATATTTGCAGATAGTCCCCGCAGGGTTAATGCTGAGGCTGCGGCAGAGATTATATCTAATCTGCCTAAGAGGATAAAGACGGTAGCCCTCTTTGTAAATGAAGAACGCGAAAAAGTTGATAAGGTAATAAAGACAGCGGGCAGGATAGATTGCCTGCAGTTTCATGGGGATGAGTCAGCCCAATACTGTGGAAGTTTTCCGGACAAAAAGATTATCAAGGCCTTTCGTATAAAGGATGAGTCCTCTTTAGAGAAGATTGCAGGCTATAAGGATATAGATTTTATACTTCTTGATGCTTTTAAGGAAGGCCAGCACGGAGGAACAGGCAATACATTTGACTGGGAGCTTGCTAATAAAGCAAAAGAGTTTAATAAGCCTCTTTTTTTATCAGGCGGGCTTACTCCTGATAATGTAGAAGAGGCTATAAGGACTGCTAGGCCTTTTTGCGTTGATGTGTCTAGCGGTGTTGAAAAATCACCAGGCATAAAAGATATAGACCTGGTCCATAAATTTGTAGCAATAGCAAAATCGGTTTAGGCACCCTATGGAGAGATATATAGAGGCAAATAAGAATAGGCTGGTTGGACTCTTAAAAGAGTTTGTGAGTATTGCAACAGTAAATCCTCCTGGCGACAACTACGTAAGGATGGTCAGTGTTCTTGAGAAGCATTGTAGGCGGATAGGGCTTAAGACTAAACGCGTCATTGTGCCTAAACATGAGCTTAAGAAATATGGTGTAAGCCAAGGAGAAGAGAGGGTAAATCTTATTGCAAGGTGGGATACTGGGGCTAAAAAGACGCTGCATATAAATGGCCACTATGATGTTGTGCCTGCTACAAGCAATTGGCTTACTGATCCATTTAAGCCTCTTATAAAAAACAACAGAGTATATGGACGCGGCACTGAAGATATGAAGGCAAACATAGCCTCATACCTTATGGCCATAGAAGCACTAAAAGCGAAAGAGATAGTTCCTAAATGCAATATTGAGTTATCATTTACGCCTGATGAAGAGACCGGGGGTAAGACAGGTTTTGCATATCTTGTAAATAAGGGTAAGGTAAAGTGTGACTATGCTATAGGTGAAGGGTATCACGGTAATTTTACATCATATGGCAATAAAGGGATAATCTGGTTTAAGATTGAAGTACTGGGAAAGTCATGCCATAGCAGTGAACCGCATAAGGGCATAAACGCATTTGAGAAGATGATCCTGATTGCCAGTGAGCTTGTTAAGCTTAAGGGGAAGATTAGCAAACGAAAGACCTTATACAGCACAAAAAAGAGTATCGATCGGCACCCTACGATGGTAATGGGTGGGGAACTATATGGCGGCAATAAGACAAACATAGTACCGGATAAGGCCGTCTTCAGCGTTGACAGGAGAGTTCTTCCTGAAGAAAATATGGCAGATGCCAAGAAAGAGATTCTCTCTGTTATCAATAGATTAAAGAAGAAGGATAAGGATTTAAGAGTAAAAGTTCATATAGATAGCAGCGAAAGGCCTGCTGTTTGCGGCAGAAAGAACGCATTGGTTGATCTATTCTCTAAGTCGATCAAAAAAGTCATAGGCAAAAGAGGAAAGTCAGCACTCTTAGCAGGTGCTACTGATATGAGGTTTTTAATAAGAAAAGGCGTTCCTAGCATAGGTTATTCTGTTGATGGTGGGAATACCTGCCATTGCGATAATGAATATATTAAGATAAAAAGTTTAGTAGATACAACAAAAGTGTTTGCGGATGTGATAGCAAATATTGCTTAGGGACTGAAAGGGAAAAGATATGAGACCGGATAAAAAAGGATATTTTGGAGATTTTGGGGGGAAGTATATTCCTGAGACGCTTATGGCTGCATTGAAAGAGCTGACTAATGAATATGAGAAGGCCAAAAGCAATAAGCATTTTAAGAAAGAGCTCGACTACTATCTTAGGGAGTATGCTGGAAGGCCTACTTCGCTATACTTTGCGAAAAACTTAACCAAGGCCTTAGGTGGCGCAAAGATATATCTTAAGAGAGAAGATCTTTGCCATACAGGTGCCCATAAGATTAACAATACCTTGGGCCAGGGCTTGCTAGCTGTTAAGATGAAGAAACCCCGAATTATTGCAGAGACAGGTGCTGGCCAGCATGGTGTTGCTACTGCTGCAGTGGGTGCGCTCTTTGGCCTTAAGTGTGACGTGTATATGGGCACAGAGGATATCAAGCGTCAGTCCTTAAATGTTTTTCGAATGAAACTTCTTGGGGCAAGGGTTTTTCCTGTCTCAAGTGGCAGCAAGACCTTGAAAGATGCAACAAATGAGGCGATACGTGACTGGGTTACCAATGTGCGTACCACACATTATATTATAGGTTCTGTTGTAGGGCCGCATCCATATCCAGCTATGGTAAGGGATTTTCAAGCTGTTATAGGAGAAGAGACAAAGGCCCAGCTGAAGGCCGTTAAGGTGAAGGAGCCGGACTATTTAGTTGCCTGCGTAGGTGGTGGTTCAAATTCAATAGGCCTATTCCATCCGTTTTTCAAGTCAAAAGCTAAGTTTATCGGTGTTGAGGCAGCCGGTATAAGTATAAAATCTGGAAAGCATGCTGCAACAATGCTTAAAGGTAGGGTTGGTATTCTGCACGGCTCAAAGAGCTTTCTTTTGCAGGATAAGGATGGACAGGTGCAAGTAGCTCATTCCATATCAGCAGGTTTAGATTATCCTGGTGTAGGGCCTGAGCACTCTTATTATAAAGATACCAAGCGCGCAAAATATGTAAGCGTTACAGATAAAGAAGCCCTAGCAGGTTTTAAGCTACTTTCTGAAACAGAGGGCATAATCCCCGCATTAGAAAGCGCGCATGCTATTAGCTATTTAAGGAGACTTGCTCGAAGGACAAAAAAGAGTCAGGTAATTGTGGTTTGTCTTTCAGGCAGGGGTGATAAGGATATTGATATTGTTAAGGAGATCATATGAGCCGCATAGAAAAAAGATTCAAGGAAATAAAAGCAAAGAAGAAGAAGGCGTTTATCGCATATATATGTGCGGGTGACCCTGATTTAGCTACTACTAAGCGCCTGGTTTTGGAGTTTGATAAAGCTGGCGTTGATATTATTGAGCTTGGCGTGCCTTTTTCAGATCCTTTGGCAGATGGGCCGACAATACAGAGGGCATCACAGCGCGCGCTCAAAAAAAGAGTAAATCTACCAAAGATATTTTTACTTATTAAGGAATTAAGAAAGAACACAGAGATGCCGCTTGTTTTAATGATATATTATAACCTTATATACGATTATGGAGTGAATAAGTTTGTAAGGGACGCCAAAGGCTCAGGTGCAGACGGTGTTATTGTGCCAGACCTTATTCCTGAAGAGGCAGATGAGCTTGTCTTTGTTTCGCGTGCCTATGATTTTAATACTATTTTCCTTGCTGCCCCGACGAGCACAAAGGAGAGGATAAGGCTCATTGCAAACAAATCAACAGGTTTTATCTATTATGTCTCATTAACAGGTGTTACTGGCGCAAGAAAAAGTCTATCCGGCCATGTAAGAGAGCATATACGGGAGATCAAACATATTACCAAAAAACCCATATGCGTGGGTTTTGGTGTTTCCACACCAAAGCAGGTGAGGCAGTTGAGCAGGTTCTGCGACGGCGTTATTGTGGGAAGTGCTATTATAAACAAGCTTGAGAAGAATATTAAGAATAAAAATAGAGCTATAAAAGAGGCAGCAGCTTTTGTTAAAAGTCTAGCTAAAGGAGTAAAGTAGATATGTTATATGCGGTCATTATTGCAGGCGGCGCAGGAAAGAGGCTCTGGCCCGCTTCACGAAAAGGGAATCCAAAGTTTTTACTAAAGCTTGATGGCAAGGCCTCGCTTTTAAAGAGTACTGTATCAAGGGCAAAAGAACTTGTTCCAGCTAACAATATATTTATTGTAGCCAATAAAGAGCATGTAAGGCCTATATCAAAAGAGCTGCCTAGATTTCCAAGGAAGAACATAATCGCTGAGCCGGTTTCTAGGAATACAGCACCGGCAATCTGCGTGGCTGCTGCTCTGATAGATAAGAAGGACCCAAATGGCCTTCTCTTTGTGATGCCAGCCGACCATATCATAAAAGGCTCAACCAGTGTGAAGGAAATATTCAACTTGGCAGCATTAGTCGCTCATCTAAAAGGTGCGATCGTTACAATAGGAATAAAGCCAAAAGCGCCCTTAACAGGATATGGATATATAAAACAAGGCAAGCTATATAAGAGGCTTATGGCAAAAACAAAGTATGATGTGTTTAAGGTCGATAGATTTACTGAGAAACCTTCCTTGCCTAAGGCTAAGCAGTTCTTGAAGACAAAAAAGTATCTCTGGAATAACGGCATATTTATTGCAACAGCAAAGACATTTCTAGAAGAGTTTAAACGGTGCAAGCCTTCCTTGTATAAAATAACGCAAAAAATTCAGAAGGGCCTTCTGACTAAGAAGCAGCGTTCTTACATAGACCGTTACTACAAAAAATTTCAGAATATTTCAATGGATTATGCCATTATGGAGAAAACCAAGAAAGCGTATGTCATAAAGTCAGATATAGCCTGGTATGATATAGGTTCCTGGGCAAGCCTGGATAATTATCTTTGCGCAGACTCTAAGGGCAATATAATTAAGGCAGACCATATTGGAGTAGATACCAATCATTCGGTTGTAATGGGTAAGAAAGGCCATTTGATTGCAACCTGCGGGCTGGATGGATTGGTAATTATTCAGACTAAAGATGCGACTATTGTCTGCTCTAAAGATAGGGCAGAAGATGTAAAAAGTCTAGTCGAGTTGATAGAAAAGAAAGGCCTTAAAAGATATTTATGAAAAATGACAAGGTAGCATGGGACGCGTAATAGGTATCGATTTTGGCGAAAGGCGCATAGGCATTGCAGTAAGCGATGAGACAGAGACTATAAGCTCTGTGGTCTCCGGTATAGAAGTTGGTTCTATCAAAGACTGCATTGATAATGTAAAGGCAGCGGCAGAGGAGTATAAAGCTAAAGAAATAGTAGTAGGCCTGCCTATTAATATGGACGGCTCAAAAGGCCCTTCTGCTGAAAAAGCCATAAATTTTTGTGAAAAATTGAAACAGGAGTTATCTATTCCCGTTCTTACATATGATGAGAGGCTTACTACAAAGCAGGGAGAATCGATCTTGCTTTCTGCGGATATGAGCCGAGCCAAAAGGAAGAAAAAAATAGATAAGCTTGCAGCGCAGATTATGCTTCAAGGCTACCTTGACTCAAAGAAAAAAGGAGATTAGCAATTGCATAAGATAACCACACTTAAGAATGGGCTAAAAATTGTAACCAACAGGATGGTTGACACGCATTCCCTAGCACTAGGAATATGGATAAAGACAGGCGGAAGGTATGAGGCTAAGAGTAGGCAGGGTATATCGCATTTTATGGAACATATGCTCTTTAAGGGTACAAAGATCCGCTCCTGCCAGCAGCTTAAGCAGGCTATAGAAGAAAAAGGCGGGGTATTCAATGCATTTACCTCTGAGGAGTATGTCTGCTATTATGTGAAGATGCTCTCTGAGCATATAAATCTTGCAAGCGATGTGCTTTCTGATATGGTATTAAACCCCGGCTTAAGGAAAGATGAGATAGAGAAAGAGAGAAAGGTTATCTTTGAAGAGATACGTATGTATCTCGACCTTCCTATGCAGTATGTTCATGACCTCTTGGATGAGCTCCTATGGCCCAGTCACCCTTTAGGGGCCTCACTTTTAGGTACCTATGATACTATTGCTTCTATGAAGAGGCAAGATTTTATAAGGCAGAAAGAGACATACCATCTTCCTAATAATATTATTATTGTAGCTTGTGGCAATATAGAACATGACAATTTTGTTAACGTAATAGAAGGCTTGTTTAGGAGCGAAAAGCCTAAAAGTCCCCAGAGCTTTAAGAAAGTCATCGGCACCAAAGGTACCGCAAATAGTACCTTTTTCAATAAAAATACTGAGCAGACGCACATGTGTCTTGGTGTACGTGCTTTGAGCAGACAGCATCCGCAACGTTATAGCCTGGCCCTATTGAATATTATCTTAGGCGGAAACATGTCGAGCAGGCTCTTTAACGAGATAAGAGAGAAACGTTCTCTTGCGTATGAGATAGGCTCATCTATAAAACAGTATCATGATACAGGGTCATTCTACATCCATGCTGGTGTCGACAATAGAAAGCTCAAAGATGCTGTAGCAATTATGATGAAGGTGCTAAAGAAGATTAAGGAAAACCCTATTTCCAAAAGAGAGTTTAGTATGGCAAGAGAATACTACAAAAGTGGCTTACTTATGCTATTAGAAGGCACTATGTCTAATATGCTATTTTTAGGAGAGCAGCTTTCAAGTATAGGCAGGGTGCATACCAAGGAAAAGATTCTTGAGGAGTTAGATAAGGTTACTATAGATTCTATAAATGATGTTGCGGACAAAATATTTACTAATAAGAGCTTAAGGCTTGCTGTTATAGGCCCACAGAGTGAAAAAGAAGCGCAGAAAGTTGAAAAACTCCTGAAAATTTAAAAGAATGGAGGATAAAGATGGAAGAGAAAGATAAAAACAAGGAGCACAAAGATCAGGTCAAAGAAGAGCTTGATGAGACAATTCGTGAGAAGAGAAAATTCTTTGGTTTTAAAAAGAACCTAGGTAAGGGGATCGACCAGCGCAAAAGAGCGATGTTTGGAGGAAAGTTTACACATGGTACAAGAGGAAAGCCGGGCCATGGCCCAAGAGGAAACCAAGGATAATAACAAATGACAAAATCAAAAACCCAAAATAAAAAGGCAAAGGGAATTATTATAGCGCCATCGATATTAGCGGCAGATTTTGGTGATCTATCCGGTGAAATAAGAAGGACTGAAAAAGCAGGGGCAGATTGGCTTCATATCGATGTTATGGATGGAAGGTTTGTTCCCAATATAACAATAGGTGCCCCTGTTGTGAAGGCAATTCGCAAGCACACAAAGCTTATACTGGATAGCCACCTTATGATAAAGAACCCAGGACGCCATATAGAGGATTTTGCAAACGCGGGAAGTGATCTTATTACTGTGCATGCTGAGGCAGTAAGAGGGCTAAAGGGCATCCTAAAGAGAATAAGATCGCTTGGCGTAAAAGCAGGAGTTTCAATAAAGCCCAAGACGCCTGTTTCATCCATATACAAAGTTCTTGACCTTGTTGATATGGTGCTGGTTATGTCTGTTGAGCCAGGATTCGGTGGGCAAAAATTTATGGCTGGTGCAATACCCAAAATAAAAGAGGTAAGGTCACGATTCAAAGGGGACATACAGGTAGACGGCGGCATTAATGCAGAGAATGCAAAGCTGGTAAAACAGGCAGGGGCAAATATACTCGTTGCAGGTACTTATGTATTTAATGCCAAGAATATAAAAAAGGCAATTAACAGTTTGCGATGAGCAAGATTAAGTTTGGAACAGATGGCTGGAGAGCAGTAATAGCCAGAGACTTTACCTTCGATAATGTTCGCAAGGTTAGCCAGGCGATTGCTGACTATGTAAATAGCTGCAAGCCACAAGCTGAGAGATGTTTGATTGTAGGCTATGACTGCAGATTTATGTCTGATATATACGCGAAGCTGATATCAGAAGTTCTCGCAGCAAACAATATCAGAGTCTTGCTTACTAAGAAACCGACACCTACACCTGCTATAAGCCTTGCAATCAAGAAAAAATCCCTAGATGGTGGTATCATTGTCACTGCAAGCCATAATCCACCGCAGTTTAATGGTATAAAGCTTAAGACTCACCTTGCAGCTCCTGCGCAAGAAGAGGCCACTAAGGTAGTAGAAAGCCTGATCGGAAAGCATGCTATAAAGAGAATAGATTTTGAATCTGCATTGAAGAAGAAGAAAATAGTCTTCACTGATGCTGACAGGGATTATATTAAATTTTTGCAGAGTTACATTGATATAAAGTCAATAAGAAGAGCCAGGCACTTAAGGATACTTATCGATTATATGCATGGCTCAGCCGCAGGTTACATAGAGGCTGTGCTAGGGAAAAAAGGGCCTGCAACAATCTCACTTAGAGAAGAGATAAACCCCTCATTTGGTGGCGTAAATCCTGAGCCCATACCCAAGAACCTGCAAGCTAGTATAGATTGCATCAGAAAAGGCAGATTTGATTTATGTGTAGCCTTAGATGGCGATGGCGATAGGATCGGCGCTATACGCCCAGATGGAAGATATATAACAAGCGGGCATATAATATCGCTTATACTCCTTCACTTTTTAGAAGAGAGACGCTTGTGCGGCTCTGTTGCAAAGACCATATCAGGGACAACGTTAATTGAGAGGATATGCGATAGGTATAAGCTTACTATGTTTGAGGTCCCTGTTGGGTTCAAGCATATATCGGCGCTTATGCTAAAAGAAGATATCATTATAGGCGGAGAGGAATCCGGAGGCATAGGTTTCTGTGGGTATATACCTGAAAGGGATGGTATATTATCAGCACTTCTGCTCATAGAGATGCTAGCTACTAAGAAAAGGTCTGTTATATCTATAATGCGTGATATCGATAAAAGATACGGTAAGTTCTGTTATGACAGGATAGACATTGAATATCCTAAGGATAAAGCAAAGAGGCTCGCCAGCAGGCTGAAGAGAAGGCCACCAAAGAGAATAGTAAATAAGAAAATTACTAGGATGAAGACATATGATGGAATAAAGTTTATAATGGCAGATTCAAGCTGGTTGCTTCTGCGCTTCTCAGGAACAGAACCGCTGATAAGGATCTATGCTGAAGCAGGCTCGGACAGGGGTGTGAAACGCCTACTGGATGCTGGTAAACGATTAATAAGATAAACCAATGGATACGAGTAGAATACGAAACTTTTGCATAATAGCACATATAGACCATGGAAAGTCTACACTTGCAGACAGGATGATGCAGTTTACAGGTGCCATCACAGAGCGTGAATTCAAGAACCAGCTTCTTGATGACATGGACCTTGAACGTGAGCATGGTATTACTATAAAGGCATCAGCTGTCAGGCTCCATTACAAGGCAAAAGACAAGAACGAGTACTTGCTGAACCTGATAGATACTCCGGGCCATGTAGACTTTACATATGAAGTATCAAAATCTATAAGGGCGTGTGAGGGCGCAATACTTCTGGTAGATGCTGCCCAGGGCGTTGAGGCCCAGACCGTGGCAAATCTTCACATGGCAAAAGAGCATAATCTTGCTATTGTACCTGTTATAAATAAGATAGACCTGCAGAATGCCAACCCTGATAAAGTAAAATTGCAGATAATGCACCTTTTGGATGTTGAAGAGGATGATATAATTCTAATAAGCGCAAAAGAAGGCGTTGGTACTGAGGGGGTCTTGGAAAAGATTATAGATAAGGTACCGGCTCCGTCGGGAGATCCCAAAAAAGCGCTTCAGGCGCTGGTATTTGACTCCCAGTACAATTCATATAAAGGAGTTATGGTCTATATCAAGGTTGTAAATGGCAATATTCTGCCTAAGACAAGGATCAGGATGATGCAAGGGGGAGGAGATTTTGAGGTGCTTGAGCAGGGTATATTCAAGCCTGATATGGCTAAGGTCTCATCATTGAAGTGTGGTGAGGTAGGGTACCTTGCAGCGAATATAAGAGACCCCAAGGATATTATAACCGGTGATACTGTAACAGATGCAAGGCACCCTGCGAAAGAGGCGCTTCCCGGATACAAGAAGGCTAAGCAGATGGTATACTCCGGCATATATCCTGTAAATACAAAGGATTTTGAAAGTTTGCGTGATGCTATAGATAAGCTGCGCCTTTCCGACGCATCGTTTGTATCAGAGGCAGAGAGTTCTGCGTCTATGGGTTTTGGTTTTCGCTGCGGATTTTTAGGCCTTCTGCATATGCAGATTATACAGGAGCGGCTTGAAAGGGAATACAACCTTGATTTAGTAATGACGACACCAAGCGTTGTCTATAGGGTTGAGAAGACTAACGGCGAAATAGTTGATATTGAAAATCCTACTAAGATGCCAGGGCAGGAAAGAATTGCAGAGATCTCAGAGCCTTTTGTTACAGCTACCATGATAATACCCGCTGATTCACTGGGAAATATTATGGAGCTCTCGAAGCAGCGTCGCGGAGTATATACAAGCACAGAGTATCTTAGCCCTGATACCGTCGACATTATATATGATTTTCCTTTATCTGAGATTATAGTCGATTTTTACGACAAGTTAAAATCCCTTACGCGCGGCTATGGGTCACTAGACTATGAGTTTAAAGGTTATAAGCCGAATAGCCTTGTAAAGCTTGATATACTTCTTAACGGAGAGCCCTGCGACGCCTTGAGCTTGATCGTATTTAAAGAAAAGGCAGAGATAAGGGGCAGGGCCATAGCGCAAAAGTTAAAAGAACTTATTCCAAAGCAGCTTTACGAGGTAGCCATACAGGCAGCGATAGGCAATAATATAATAGCAAGAGAGACTGTAGGTGCGCTCAAAAAAAATGTTACGGGAAAATGCTATGGTGGTGACATAACCAGAAAGAGAAAACTCTGGGAAAAACAGAAGCAGGGCAAAAAACGCCTTAAGCAATTTGGCAAGGTTCAGGTACCGCAGGAGGCTTTTCTTTCCATCTTAAAAATATAACGGGAGGTGATATAGAAATTGGGTTTAAAATATTATGGGAATAAGGTATTCAAATCTATATTCAATCGGGAAAACGTAGAAGTTGTAGTAACGGCAGTTGTCCTCGCGCTTATTATAAGGACATTTGTGGTGCAGGCATTTAAGATACCCACCGGTTCTATGAGGCCCACGCTCATAGAAGGAGATAGGATCCTTGTGAATAAGTTTATCTATCGTTTCAAAAGCCCCAGCCGTGGGGATATAGTTGTCTTTAAATATCCAGAGGACATAAAAAAAGATTTCATAAAAAGGCTTATCGCTTTTGAGGGTGAGGCAGTGCAGATAAACCCTGCAAAAGATGGAAATATATGGATAGATGGAAAACTTCTTGAAGAGCCCCAGATGATAAGAGCTACCTATTATTACAACAAGGCCGGTACTAAGTATGGAGAAGAAGGCAAGGCTATAAAAGTGCCAGAAGGAGCCTATTTTGTCTTGGGTGATAATAGCGCTTCATCTCGCGATAGCAGATACTGGGGTTTTGTGCCGAAGAAGAATATGGTAGGCAAGGCATTTGTGATATACTGGCCGCTTACAAGGATAAGAATCTTAAAATAAAAGGAGGGGTATGATGAAAAAATTGGTTTGCATATTAATGGCAGGAATTATGATACTTGGCATTAGCGTGAATCCGGCGCTTGCTTACAAACCGAGGGTAACAGTATATGGTTTTGAATCAAAAGCCTCAAGCGGATTCTGGCATGATTTTAAATGGGATGTTGGCACAGGAATGGCTGAGATGCTTGTTGACGCACTTGTTAATAGTGGCAAGGTGGAGGTTGTTGAAAGGTTGAACCTGACTGATATTACAACAGAGCAGGATTTAATGACAGGAGGCAGGGTATCTAAAAAATCAGGTGCCAAGACAGGCCAGTTAAAAGGCGCTGAGTATATTGTTCGCGGTACAATAACAGAGTTTGATTACAGGGAATCAGGTGGAAACTTAGGCCTTACAATAAAAGGTTTCAATCTGGGTGGAAAGACATCAGAGGCACACATAGCTGGTATTATAAGAATTTATGATGCAACTACAGGTGAGATATACACCTCAAAGAGGTTTGAAAAGAAAGTCCCTTCAAGCGGGCTGACAGTAGGTTATTATCATAAAGGTATAGGTGGTACGCTTGGAGGCTTTAAGAAGACCCCTCTTGGCAAGGCAACGCATCTCGCGATTGCGGATATGACAGATTATATCGTATCGGCACTGCCCTCATCACCGGTAGTGCAGGAACTCCAGTGTTCTAAGTGCGGTGCTATGGTTCCGGAAGGTGAGAAATTCTGCCCTAAGTGCGGCGCTGATATGTCTCTAAGAGCACCTGATGAATGCCCGAAGTGTGGAATAGGAATACCTGCTGGAACAAAGTTCTGCGCAAATTGCGGTACACAGATAGCAGGAGTGACATGTCCGGATTGTGGAAAGAAATTGGCAGCAGGTACCAACTTCTGTCCGTATTGTGGCGGAAAAACGAGTAAGTAAACCACTGACAATACTATGGGCCTAGCAAACAAAATAACAATAGTACGCATTCTATTAGTTCCATTCCTTTTAACCTGTTTTCTGTACTACAAGCCTGAGTATGATTTTTTAAGGTTTGTGGCACTGGGAATATTTATTCTATGCGGTATTACGGATGCGGTCGATGGCTATATAGCAAGGCGCTTCTATCAGAAGACGAAGCTTGGCAGGATACTGGATCCCCTGGCCGATAAACTGCTTCTGCTGACAGCTTTCCTGTCTCTGTCTATAATGAAGAATATTCCTCTTGCCTCGCGCATACCGCCATGGCTTACCATTATAGTTATAAGTAGAGACGCGATAATCCTACTCGGTTCTGTGATTATTTTCATGATGAATAAGGAGATAGAGATAAAACCCTCCCTTATAGGCAAGGTCACTACGATGTTGCAGATGTTTATGGTAATCGCCTCTTTGGTTCAGATAGCATTTTTAAGTATTCTATGGTGGCTTACCGCTTTCTTTACTATCGCATCAGGCCTGGGATACATATGGCGTGGGACAAAAGTATTAAATGAATCACACTAATAGTAAGAACCTACCAAAAGTAGCAATAATCGGACGCCCTAACGTTGGCAAGTCCTCACTCTTTAACCGCATCTTGAAACGCAGAAAAGCTATTATAGAATCGGTTGCTGGCGTTACAAGGGATAGGCTCTATGCCCAGATAAAGATTGAGAGTAAGAGCCTGATACTTGTCGATACAGGAGGTATCGTATCAAGGCCCAAGGAGAAAATAGCTCAAGCTGTATACAGGCAAAGCCAGGAAGCGATTAACGAAGCAGATCTGATACTATTTATATGTGATGCTACCTCGGGTATGACAGATCAGGATGACTATATCGCATCTCTCCTGAAGGCGTCTAAGAAAAAGACATTCCTTCTTATAAATAAGGTTGATTCAAGCAGTAAAAGAGAGTTCATTTTTGACTTCTACAAACTAGGGCTCGGAGAACCTTACGAGATATCTGTCCTGCATGGACGCGGATTTTCTCAGTTATATAAGGACTTGGCAGCATCCTTACCAGCTACAAATAACAAAGAGGCTCTCAAGCAAGAAGAGATAACAAAAATTGCCATAGTAGGCAGGCCCAATGTTGGTAAATCCTCATTTATAAATTGCATCCTTGATGAAGAAAGGTTAGTTGTTGACGAGATGCCCGGGACAACAAGGGATTCAATAGATATATTTATAAAAAGGGAAAGGCGCGGTATCAGTATTATAGATACTGCAGGCATAAGGCATAAGAAGAAGATTAAGGATGTGGTTGAGATCTTTAGCCTTGCCCGCACAAAGGAGTCTATAAAGCGTTCTGATGTAGCTATTATTATGATCGATGCAACAGCTTTCTTGTATAGAGATGATATATCTGTCATAGATTATGTTATAAAGAATGGCAAACCCTGTATACTCATAGTAAATAAGTGGGACCTTATAAGCGATAAGGATGCTAAAAGCTACAGGAGGAGGCTCCAGGATAGGCTTAGGATGATCTCCTGGATACCGATTCTATTTACTTCCTGCAAGGATAAGCACAATATCATAAAGGCCATTGACAGGGCATGCGAAACAGCCCAAAGAGCGAAGGCGACTATACAGACAGCAAGGATAAACAAGCTGCTGGAGAGAGTGCAGAAGGAGAAGCCCCACCCTTATTCTAAAAGAGTAAGGCCTAAGATATTCTACGCAACACAGATATCAACAGCACCGCCTAAGTTCTTACTCTTCTGCTCAAAACCAGGGGAGATCAAAAGAGAGTACTTAAGATTTCTTGAACGTAGTTTCAGGATGAACTTTGACCTTGAAGGTATTCCTATGGTTCTAGAGTTAAGAAAGAAAGAATAAACGAGGAGAGAGAGTTGCTAAGTATTATTTTGGCTATCGCAGGATCTTATCTAATCGGTAGCATACCCACAAGTTATATTATTGGTAGGATAGTCAAGGGTATTGATATAAGAGAATACGGCAGCGGCAATATTGGTGCTACGAACCTTATGAGGTCGGTTGGTAAGATTCCGGGCATTATTGCTTTAATACTTGATGTTGGGAAAGGCTTGTTGCCCGTTATCTTTATAGCAGGATTATTTTATTCAGAGGCCTTCTTCATTAGCGAGCCTTTATTTAAGGTAATCCTGGGTATCAGTTCCGTATGCGGGCATATATGGACAATATTTTTGAGATTCAAAGGCGGCAAAGGTGTGGCTACGACAATAGGCGTGCTTCTTGGGCTGGCACCAATAGTTACATCAATAGGCCTCCTGATATGGCTGATAGTTGTGCTTATTTCAAGGTATGTATCCCTCGGTTCTATAATAATGGCAGTAAGCCTGCCTCTGCTGATGATGATACTACGCAGGCCTATCGAATATACACTATTGTCTGCTATATTATGTGTATTCATAAGCTATAAACACAAGCAGAATATAAGGCGGCTTATTGATGGAACTGAGTACAAAATAGGCAGAAAGATAAAAAAATAAAAAATATTTGTTGGAAATCTTGACTTTCTTGATTTTTAGTGTATAGTTATAAGGATAATAGAGTAAATTAAAAGAGAGTGCAAATGTGCTATAGGTGCACGCAGCGCTATTTTTTTAGATTAATTATTAAGTACATTTAAAAAGATCAAAGGAAACTGAGATGAGAGAGATAGTCTTCGAAGACCTTACGAGAAAACAGCGCAACAAGAGAGCTCTCGCAATGCATGAGACATTGGATAGAGACGGCTATCTTTATACAGCAGACAGAAAGACAATCTTTAAGCTAAAAGGGATACGGTCTTTTGATGATAGCGCAGATGCAAACAAATGGATCTGCAAGCAGCTTTCAGATCAGAATGCGTCAAGGCGTTTATCGCTATTGAAGGTTTGCAATGAAGAAAAAGATGAGAATCTTTGGCAATCGAAACTTATTGATACTCTTTATATACTACGCGGTAATTTCGTATTTTCCATAGCGTTTTTTCAGATGATAAGGGTGAGGGTACACAAAAGAATGGTTGTATAACATGAAGAGAAGGGGAATATAGACCTTCTATACGTGTTATATAAGTAAAGGGGCTAAAAATGAAATACGGAGCAAATATAATGGCAAATATGGCAGATATCCTGAAGTATCAGGTAAAGATGAATGCCTCAGATGTGCACCTGTGCGCAGGCCGAAAACCTTATCTACGTATTCATGGTGAACTTATGGATACAGAGTTTCCTGTGTTAGGGCCAGATGATGTTAAGCGTCTTATATACAGCGTCTTGACAGAGCAACAGATAAAAACCTTAGAAGAGGACAATGAGCTTGACCTCTCTTACATCATGCCTGATCTATGTAGATTCAGGTTGAATGTTTACAGGCAACGAGGTTCGTATGCTGTTAGTGTAAGAGCGATCCCATTCCAGGTAGAGCCATTTGATGACTTGGGCATTCCTTTGGCTGTTAAGGATTTTGCAAACAATATGCATGGTTTGGTATTGGTTACAGGCCCACAAGGAAGCGGAAAGACGACAACATTGGCTGCCATACTCGATCACATAAATAGTACAAGCAAATCCCATGTAATCACTATAGAGGACCCGATCGAATATGTCCACCGCAGCAAAAGAAGTATCATAAACCAGAGAGAGATTGCCAAGGATACCGCTTCTTATAAGACGGCTATGAAATATTTACTTAGGCAGGACGTCGACGTATGCCTTATCGGTGAAATAAGGGACCAGGATACTGTTGAGACAGCGCTTGCCCTGGCAGAAGCCGGTGTATTAGTCTTGTCAACACTCCACTCACCAAGCGCAGCAGAATCGATCAGCAGGATTGTTGATATGTTCCCACCCGAATATCAGGCTCCACTCAAGAATCAGCTTTCACTTGCACTAAAGGCTGTGGTAGCTCAACAGCTGATACCAAGAAAAGATGAGAAGGGAAGAGTCCTTGCTTGTGAGATTATGACAGTTACACATTCTATACATAATATGATTAAACACTTTAGCATAAAACAGATATATTCTATGATCCAGACAGGCCGGGCAGAAGGTATGCAGACTATGGACCAGGCGCTATTACAGCTATATAGCAATGGTAAGATATCTAGATATGAGTTGAAGAGAAGGGCATTCGATGTACAGCAGGTAATGGATGAAGTAAGAAAGATAGAGCTTCACGTTACATAAAAAAATTGGAGGCAGGGGTTATTATATAACCCCTTATAAGGTGGTATGGCCGGTTTAATTACTAGCCATACCCCTTTTTTTGGGGACGCTTCACCCGCTCATAACCCCATACCTACTAACAAGTTGCAATGTTGACCATTACACTTTTCTCCAAGCATGGGGACACTTCACTTATTTTACCATATAGCAAACCAATGTGAAGTGTCCCCATGCTTATTGTAAAATGTAATGGTCACGGTCATAACATATTGTTTAGCAATAAGTTATAAGCGGGTGAAACGTCCCCTATCTAACCCTATCTAATAGGTGAAACCAAACACTTCCATGAACTTCTTCTATGATTGGTTCCCCGAGGCGAAGCCGAGGGAAACGTCCCCATTTGCCTTTATCGTTGATTTTAATGAGAACTTATAGTATTATTATAGACAATGACAAGCAGGGAAATGTTGATTTCTGGATATTTTTGGGAATAATATGCGCATATAGGGGTTTTATACAGTGGAAGAAGAGTTAATTCTAAGAGCTAAGAGCGGTGACAGAGAGGCCTTTGATGAGCTGTACCAGCGATATAAGAGGCCGATACTAAATTACATCTACCGCTTTATTGGAAACAGGGCAGATGCAGAGGAGTTAACTCAAGAGGTCTTTGTCAGGGCATACGTAAATATACAACGCTTTGAACCGCGAGCAAAACTTTCATCATGGCTTTACCGAATTGCCGGTAACCTAGCTAAGAATCACATAAGGCATGCCCAATATGATAAAAGGGTAGCATCGGTAAAAAAGAGTACATACGAAGGCTCAGATGATGAGTTTGATGTTATTGAAGCAATAGAGGATAGAGCAAAGAAACCTGATGAAAAGCTTGCGTCAAAAGAAACGGAGAGAATAGTCCAAGAGACTATAGATCAACTCCCCGCTCATTTAAAAGAGGCCTTGATATTGTGTGATATCGAGGGACTTTCGTATGAAGAGGCGGCGAAAATTATGCGTTGCAGGCCTATGACAGTAGGTTCACGCCTTTGGCGTGCCAGAGAGAAATTAGCAAAGATGTTGCATTATATAAAGAATGGAGAAACAAAAAGATGAGATGCGATGCAAAACTAAAAGAGCTCTCATTATATATTGATGGGAAGTTAGCAGGTAATAAGAGACAAGCCCTTGATGAGCACCTTGCAAAATGCCCCCTTTGCAAGGCTCATCTTGAAGGGCTTGAGTCTTTAAGAAGCTCTCTAGGTAACCTTTCACCCATCAAAGAATCTACTAACTTTGATCTTGAGTTTAATAGATTATTAGACAAGAGATTGAATAAGCAAAGGGCACGCCTGTGGAATTGGAAGGAAGCTATTGCAGGTGCTGGTGCAAGCCTGCGCGAGTCTATTATATATCCGGTGCCCGCTGTTGTAAAGGTGGCCGCATCCTTAGTGCTGGTTGTAACAGTGCTTTTTGGTGTAAGGTATCAGAGCCTGCAGAAGGTACCGTATGTTGAATTTATGAGCGGCGAAATAAAAATCTACAGGCCTTCTAATCAGACGTGGGTTATGCCAACACCTGATATGAGGTTAAAGCCAGGTGATAGGATACACGCTGAAGACGGAGCGATTCTTAATATCGCATCAAAGGAAAGATATAAGATGCGAGTCAAGGATAAGTCTCTTATTGTTATATCTAAGTTAGAGAGCGGGCTGCGCAACATAGATACAGACCTCAGCATATCCTATGGAAATATCCTGGTTAATACCACTAAAGAATTTAAAGGTTCGAAGATGAAGCTTTATACCCCTGCCTGTGAAGCTGAAGTAGTAGGGACAGCATTTATGGTAAGAGTCTTTGAGAATAGAACATGGTTGGGTGTCTTGGAGGGAAAGGTAAAGATTGTATCCAAGGTACATCCGCTAAAGACAAAGGACGAGCAAAGGATTGCAACCCATGTATCCTCAGGCCAGAAAGCAAGGATAAGATCTTACTATTATCCTACCATACCTCAGCTATTTACTGAAAAGGAATGGAGAAGCATCCAGGAGCTCTATCAGCTGCAAGAAAGCCAGCAGATCATGCTCTTGATCGGCACAGGTTCTAACAGGATAGATAACCTGCTTAGGGCTGCGCCGCTTTATATACCTGATATAAGGAAGCATGATATGCCTAAGAATATTCAGAGTCTTATAGGTAATATAAAAGACGCAATAGAAAATGACAATACTGCTCTAGTAAACCAGCATAGCAGGGAATTAGAGCTACTTTTAGAAAAAGGCCCAGGCACCAGATATAATGTTGAGCTTTTGATGTTCATAGCCTCACATTATCACCAGACACGCAACCCTCAAGATGCGATGAGGGTCTTTGAGCAGGTCCTTAATGAATATCCAGAATCTCAAATGGCGCCACTCGCACAGTGTGCTATTGCTACTATTTATGAGAAAGACTTAAAAGAGATCAACAAGGCTGAACGGGTATATAAACAGCTCCTTAAAGCCTATCCGGACAGCGTTGATGCGATAAGGGCTCAAGAGGCCCTTTCCTCCCTAAGATAAGGGCAGGTATTAGATAAGCTTGGAGACACATCCCAATTAAGATGGGGACATATCCCGTTCGATTGATACATCGAACTTGAGGGATGTGTCCCCAGCCTTGAGCGAGAAACGTCCCCGGGCTTACTGTACCTGCCCTTATTTTCTATTGACTCTATCTATACTATTTGTTATACTTTAATAACTATGCAGAATAGAAAGATCAGCATCCTAGGAGATGGTGGCTGGGGGACAACCTTGTCTCTTTTGCTCTCAAAAAAGGGCTTTTCAGTAGCTCTCTGGAGCGCATTTGCTGATTATGTAAAGTTGCTACGAAAGACCCGTGAAAACAAGAAGTTTCTGCCAGGTTTTACTATACCTGACAGCATATTGATTACTAATAATGCAGAGGCAGCAATTGAAGGCTCTGAGGCGGTTATTTTGGCTGCTCCTTCTAAGTATCTGCGCAGCGTAGCACAAAAGATTAAGGGCATAGATCTAAGCAAGCAAATAGTCATAAGTGTAGTAAAAGGTATTGAGGCCGATACATTTAAGCGTCCATCTGAGATTATTACTGACGAACTTGGTTTCTTGAATATAGCTGTTCTTTCAGGGCCCACTATTGCAAATGAGGTAGCAGAGGGCTTACCTGCCTCATCAGTTGCTGCTTCGTCTAATGAGCAGACAGCTGGGCAGGTTCAAGAGATCTTTATGACGGAGAGGTTTAGAGTATATACAAGCCCTGATACGATAGGCGTTGAATTAGGCGGCGCACTTAAGAATATAATCGCGATAGCCGCAGGCATATCTGACGGCCTTGGTTTTGGAACAAATGCGAAGGCTGCTCTTTTTACACGAGGACTAGTTGAGATATCTAGGATAGGAGTTGCCTTGGGCGCAAAACAGGAGACGTTCAGCGGCTTAAGCGGCATGGGAGACCTTGTTACTACATGCGTAAGCTTATATAGCAGAAACCGCTATGT
>JABMRG010000153.1 GCA_013202935.1 Candidatus Omnitrophota bacterium | reverse complement strand
GTGATGGGTTTGTGGGCAATGTAGTGCTTAAGGTATCTGAGTCTTTGGCGCATACCCTCACTGTATTCTTAAAGAGAAAATTAAAACAAGGCATCTTGACCCAACTTGGTGCGCTCTTAAGCCTACCAGCATTTCGTTCCTTAAAGAAAGAGATAGATTATTCAGAATATGGCGGGGCACCACTTCTGGGTATCAATGGAGTGTGTATTATAGGCCATGGTAGTTCTTCTGCCAAGGCCATAAAGAATGCTATAAAAGAAGCTGCTGAGTTTGTAAGCCATCAGGTAAATCAGCGCATAGTTGATGCTATAAAAAGATTAGAGAGAGGGCACACTGAATGAAGAAGGAAAAACCAATAGGCATTACCGGCCTTGGTATGTATGTACCCAAAAAAGTTCTTACCAACGAAGATCTTGAGAAGATGGTCGACACATCAGATGAATGGATAACCACGCGGACCGGCATAAAAAAGAGGCGTATTGCACAAAAGGGCGTTCCTTCCAGTACTCTAGCTGCTGAAGCTGCAAAAAAGGCCTTGGCAGATGCCAAACTTAAGCCTGATCAGGTCGACCTTATTATTGTTGCTACAATCACCCCTGATATGCCATTTCCCGCGACAGCATGTTTTGTGCAGGCAAAGATAGGTGCCAAGAATGCAGCATGCTTTGATGTGGGTGCTGCATGCTCAGGTTTTATATATGGTTTGGTCTGCGCAAAGAACCTTATTTCAGGTGGCATGTATAAGAATGCACTTGTTATAGGCGTTGAGGTCTTATCATCAGTTACAGACTGGACCGATAGGAATACCTGTGTCCTTTTTGGAGACGGTGCTGGTGCGGCTGTGCTTCAAGAGGTAAAGTCCGGCGGTATTGTATCCTATTATATAGGGTCAGATGGAACCCTTTCTAATCTATTATATCTTCCAGGTGGAGGCTCACGTCATCCTGCATCAAAGGATACCCTAAAAAATAAATTACATTGTATCAAAATGAGTGGTACTGAGGTATTTAAGTCTGCTGTAAGGCTAATGACTGATGCCGCAACTCACGCTGTATGCGACGCAAATCTTACCTGTAAGGATATCTCACTCTTGATTCCACACCAGGCAAACATAAGGATTATAAATTCTGTGCGCCGGAGAATAGGCTTACCAGAAGAGAAGGTATACCTGAATGTTGAAAAGTACGGGAATGTCTCTGCTGCATCAACTATTATGGCGCTATGTGAGGCTGTTAAAGAAAAAAGAGTCAAAAAAGGAGATATTGTTGTCTTGGTAGCTTTTGGCGCTGGTTTTACGTGGGGGTCTGTAGTTATAAAATGGTAGAAGCTGCCTATATGTTTCCAGGACAGGGTGCTCAGTATGTAGGTATGGGCAAATCGCTATATGACAGCGAGGAGATTGCAAAGAAGACATTTGAGCATGCCAATAAGATCTTGGGTTTTGACCTTTCTAAACTATGTTTTGAAGGCCCTGCTGAAGAACTTATGCAGACAAAGAATTGCCAGGTAGCTATACTTGTGGCTTCTGTTGCCGCACTAAGAGCACACCTTACCAAGCCTTCAGAGTTTACTCCGCAGGTTGCACTAGGGCTTAGCCTGGGAGAATATACAGCTCTTGTTGCTGCTGAGGCTTTAACTTTTAGCGATGCTGTGAAACTTGTACGCTTACGCGGTGAATATATGGAAGAAGCAGCTAAGAAGAACCCCGGCAAGATGGCATCAATACTAGGCCTTGGAATAGAAGATGTCCAATCTGTATGTGAGATCTCTGGTGCAGAGATAGCAAACCTGAACTGCCCAGGACAAGTGGTAGTCTCAGGGCTTGTAGAGTCAGTAGAGAAAGCAGCAGAATTTGCTAAAGAAAAAGGTGCAAAGCGCACTATTGCACTTGATGTAAGCGGTGCGTTTCATTCGTCACTTATGGCAGAGGCCTCTCATAGCCTGGCAAAAGCCCTAAAAGATATTATGATTCTTCAGCCGAAGATACCAGTGATAAGCAATGTCACTGCTTATTCACAGGATGGTCCTGATCAGATAAAACAAAATTTAATAGACCAGGTCAGCTCTACTACCAGATGGGAAGAGTCCATAAGGCATGTTGTAGAACGCGGAATCAACACCTTTTTAGAGGTAGGCCCTGGCACAGTACTGAAAGGGCTTTTGAGGCGTATAAATCCCGAGCTTACATGTAATAATATTCCAGCTTAATGTTTAGAATGGGGAACTAAGGCCTTGACTATATAGAACAATTGTTATATCCTAGTAAAAAAAGGAGGAGGCATGAAAAGGTATCTGGTATTATTAATTTGCTTGGCATTCATATTAACTACTACTTGTATCTATGCTCAGCCGGTCGGTAATCCTGCTAAGCCTGCAATACTCAAAAAGGGCCTGCTTTTCAAAGGCGAAAATCAAGAGCATGGTATATTAATAGATCCTGAAGTTGACCTTGTATTTGACCGCAGGCTTAAACACCAGGATGCTGATACAGAGTATAGATTTTATGGTGGCAAGGCCGGGCTAGTGATTTGGGATAAGCTTTTTCTCTATGGTATCGCTGGTACAGCTGAAGCTGAACAGAAGTTTCAAAATTCAGGCAGAAAGGTAACATGGGATACAGACTATGGCCTTGCATGGGGCGGTGGCGCGACATTGATAATATATGAGAAGGATATAGAGATAAGAGAGAAGGCAAAACTAAGGATAGGCCTTGATGGCCGTTATAGACACTCGGAACTGGATGTTGATAATATAATAGTAGATGGTGTTACCTATAGCGTACCAAGTTCAACATTGGCAAGTGCTGGTTTCGATTATAATGAATGGCAGGGAGCCTTGGGTGTGTCAGTAGAATTTGAGCAATTTGTTCCTTACATTGGTGTTAAGTATGCAGAGCCTGATGGCCATGCAACAGCTACTTTTGATACTGTAGAGTATACAGAGGAGTTTGGCGCTGATGATAATATAGGTATATTCTTTGGCTCAGACTATGTAGTTTCAGATTCTATAGCAGTCTATGTTGAAGGCAGGCTTATTGATGAGACTGCTCTTTCAGCAGGTGGAACCATAAGATTCTAAATAAAGGAGGTAGGCCATGGCGTTGGATATTGGAAAATGCTTTAATGATGCATTTGACGTTTACAAAAGAAATGTGCTTATTATTGTGCTTTCGGGCTTGTTGTATCTTGTAATTACGCAGTTTACACTTATGATATTAGCAGGCCCTGTGCTGGCCGGTTATTGCATTATGCTGCTTAATGCAATGCGTAGCGAGGCTAAAAAGATAGAACTGAAAGATATGTTTAGCATGTTTAATAGGTTTGGCGCTTTACTAGGTTTGTTTGTTCTTCAGATACTCTGCTTTATCAGCTTAGGAGGGATTTTCTTGGGAACAATGTGGATGTTTATATTTTTTATAGCAGCTGATAAGAAGCAAAACGCACTTACATGCTTTGAGACAAGTTGGAATGTTGTTAGAAAAAATGGATTTTGGACAAACTTTGCTCTAGTTGTAATTGGTTCTTTAATAATGAGCTTACCAGGAATACTATTGCAAACTGTTTTGAATAATAATTTTGCTGTAGCTATTCTTGTAAACTCATTTACTGTGCCTTTCGGATTATTGCTTATAGCTTCGGCCTATTTACAGGAAACTTCTCAAGAAGCTGCTGAAATTGCTCCTGCAGAATAAAATAAAAAAAATTGCTTTCAACCCCTTGACTTTTCTTATTTATAGTGTATATTTATATGGTTTAGGACAAGCCCCCTAGGCC
>JABMRG010000152.1 GCA_013202935.1 Candidatus Omnitrophota bacterium | reverse complement strand
TAAGGTTTGTCTTAACCTGGCCTGTAATCGCGACTATCGGCACAGAGTCCATATAGGCGGTAGCAATACCTGTAACAAGGTTTGTCGCGCCCGGGCCTGATGTCGCTAAGCAGACACCTACTTTTCCTGTTGCGCGGGCATAGCCGTCAGCAGCATGGGCAGCACCCTGCTCATGCCTTGTAAGTATAAACTTAATCGGTGAGTCAAAAAGCACATCGAATATAGGCAGTACCACCCCGCCCGGGTAACCGAACATAATATCTACGTTCTCTTTTACAAGAGACTCTATAAGTATCTTTGCACCTGTAAGTTTCATAATTACTCCTAGTTTACGATTGCGCCGGTTGCAGCTGATTGAACCAGCTTTGCATAACGCGCAAGATAGCCTGTCTTTATCTTAGGCTTCCTTGGTTTTAAGCTGCGTAAGCGCTTGACTATTTCCTGTTTTGTAATCTTAAGCTCTATCTTTCTTGCTGGTATATCTATTGAGATTAAATCTGCGTCTTTTATAACAGCAATAGGCCCAGCTGCTGCTGCCTCAGGGGATATGTGGCCTATACACGGGCCACGCGTTCCGCCTGAGAACCTTCCATCAGTAATTAAGGCTACATCTTCTGATAAGCCCATTCCTGCTATAGCAGCTGTTGGGGCAAGCATCTCCCTCATGCCAGGGCCTCCTTTTGGGCCTTCATACCTTATAACAATAACACTTCTCTTCTTTATCCTACCCTGCATGATCTCCTTCATAGCCTCTTCTTCAGAATCAAAGCATATTGCTTTTCCTACAAAGGTCATAGCAGCCTTGGAAATGGCGCTCTGCTTAACAACACAGCCATTTGGAGCTATGTTTCCTTTTAATATAGCTATGCCACCTTCTTTATGGTATGCCTTATTCAAAGGGCGTATAATATCGTCATCATAAACCTTGGCACTCTTTACAGTATCTTTTAAGGTCTTTGTTGTTACAGTAATATTATTCTTCAGCTTAGCAGATAGCCTATGAAGAACTGCAGGGATACCGCCAGCATACTCAAGATCCTCCATAAAATACTCGCCACCAGGACGGATATTCGTAATATGTGGTGTTCTTTTGCAAATAGCGTCGAGTTCATCGAGCTTTATATCAACTCCTGCCTCATGTCCAATAGCTGGTATATGAAGCATTGTATTTGTTGAGCCGCCTAAAGCCATATCGACCATAACGGCATTGTAGATCGATGACTTATTGATGATCTTCTTTGTTGTAATATTCTTCTTAACGAGTGTAACTATCTGCTCGCCGCTTGATAGGGCTATCCTCTTCTTCTTGGCAGAGTTCATAAGCGCTGTAGCACACCCTGGCAGAGACATACCTAAGGTCTCTGTAACACATGCCATAGTATTTGCTGTATAGAGCCCTTGGCATGAGCCACCACCTGGACAGGAGCAGATCTCCAAATTCTCCATCTCCTCGTTGCTAATCTTGCCCTTTTGCCTCTTAGCCATTGCCTCAAATGTATCACGAACAAAAGAGCGCCTCTTCATCTTGTACATTCCGCTCATCATAGGGCCTGCTGTAACAGCTATAGCAGGTATGTCAAGGCGTGCTGCTGCCATGAGCATGCCAGGAGTAATCTTATCACAGTTAGTCAAAAGAACAAGCCCATCAAGCGCATGCGCCATAGCAACGCTTTCAACAGAATCAGCTATCAGCTCTCTTGAGGCAAGTGAATACTTCATCCCAGCATGGCCCATAGCAATACCATCGCATATGCCAGGTATGCCAAACACAAAAGGAACCCCTCCACCTGAGCGTACCCCTTGCTCAATCTGCCTCTCAAGGAGCCTCATATCAACATGGCCGGGTATAAGATCAGTAAAACTTGAGGCAATACCTATAAATGGCTTACCTAAGTCTTCTTTACGTACGCCAGTAGCATACATCAAAGCCCTGTGTGGCGCCCTTTCTAAGCCTTTCTTAGTAACATTACTTCGCATGATAATCTCCTTAAGCCTAACCGGCTCTTATATATAGTGTTAAAGATAGTAGTAGATTATAGCATAGAAATAAGATATGTCAAATGAATTCTAAAAAAGGTGGAATTTCCCAGAAAAAAAGAGCACTTAAATCAAGTGCTCTTTTTTATATAAGAAAAATTGAATAGATATAAGAACTAATTAATCTACTGTCCAGTCTCCACCAGTATCACCCTGCCAGGGAATCGGGTCAGTTGTATCAGCATAGGTCCATCTTCTTTCCCCTGCTGCATTAAGCTGGGCCTGCATAAGAGCAGCATCGCCTGCTCCATCAGCTTGTATTATAAACTCAGTAGCAGACCCACCAACTATAGTCATAGTAAAGTTACCCGCAACTAAATCAACGCCGAGGTCACCTTCTTCTCCTGCAGTTGCATAGGGGCCATTTGCACCATTTTCCATAAAAACTACTGCCTGGCCTGTTCTTCCTGCTCCAAGTAGAGACCATGCCTCTGCCATCCTTGCCTTAGCTATCATACCAGTAAACTGCGGAATAGCAAGTGTTGCGAGTATACCTAATATAATAACTACTATGAGTACTTCAATTAAGGTAAAACCCTTTGTTTCCTTCATTTTTATAAACCTCCTCTTTGTTATTTTATTATAGTTTATATTATATTCCTGCTTATGTCAAGCCTAAATCTGGTTTTTTATTATTTTTATCCTCCTATTACACCAGATAGGCCGAATATAGGTAAGAACATCGCTATTACAAGTGTTCCTACTATTGCGCCTATAAAAACTATTAAGAGTGGCTCAAAAAGTGTCGCCATTCGCGATACTGTCGCATCTACCCTCTCTTCATAGAACTTGGAGGCATTTTCAAGCATATTAGCAAGTTCGCCTGACTCCTCACCCACAGCTACCATGTGCGCCAGCATATCAGGAAAGATCCCTGTCTTGATAAGCGGTTCTGCCATGGATTTTCCTTCACGCACATTCTCCTTTACCTTCTGGAGCATCTCTGTCACTATCACATTGCCTGATGTCTCTATAACTATATCGAGCGCATGAAGAATCGGCGTTCCACTCTTAATAAGCATATTAAGCCCGCTTGCAAAGCGGACTGCTGCTACCTGTCTTATAACATCACCAAAAACAGGAAGGCTTAATTTAAACTTGTCTATATTTTTCCTGCCTTCATGAGTCTTTCCATAATAACGTATACCAAAGACTAAAGCTACTATGAGGCCTACTAGTATCAGCAGATACTTTTTGATGCCAAGGCATACTGTAAATACCATGTCAGTAAAAACTGGCAGAGAGGCATCAAAGCCGCTGTATATATTAGCAAACATAGGTATTATCTTTACTATAAATACAGTAACCGCTCCAGCCGCAACACATAAAACAACTATGGGATAGACAAGAGCGCTTTTTATCTTACGTGTCAGAGTAGCGGATGACTCAAGAAAAGTTGTAAGCTGTTCCAGCGCAAATGGAAGTTGGCCTGTAGTCTCACCGGTTTCTACAATATTTACCCAGAGCTTAGAGAATACCTTAGGATGTTTTGCCAATGTTGCCTTCAGGCTGTTTCCTGCTGAAACATCCTTCTTTACCACCTCCAGCGCATCAAATAGGCGTTTAGACTCAATCTGTAAGCTTATTATCTCTAAGCTCCTTAAGAGGGTAATTCCCGCTCCGAGAAGGGTGGAAAGCTGCCTTGAGAAGGTTATCAGGTCATCTATCTTGACTCCGGAATGCATGCGCCTTTTTCTTGAGGATATCTTTGCTGTTTCTTCAGTTGCTTCCTTAAACGTAACTACTGTAAGGCTACGGGCCTGGAGTATGCCTACAAGCTCGTCCTGACTCTGGGCATCCTGAAAACTCTCTTCTGCTTTTCCTTCTTTGTTTCTTGCTATGTACTTATACCTTGGCATTCATTGCTCCTTTTACTCAAACACGCAGCTCATAACTTCTTCAATGCTTGTTACGCCTTCAACCACCTTATCAAGCCCATCCTGTACCAATGTTCTCATACCAGCATTCTTTGTTACTTCTCTCAGCTGTGATGTAGTGGGGCTCTTGGCTATTAAGTTTCTCATCTCCTGATTTATAAGAATAACCTCATGTATAGATGTCCTTCCTGCATAGCCTGTTTGCCTGCAGAACTCGCATCCCTTTGCTTTGTATACCTGCTTTCTGGGAAGATTGTATCTTTTTATAATATCAGCAGGTATCTCTGCTGGAGTTTTACACTTAGGGCAAAGCTTTCTTACCAGCCGTTGTGCCATTAAAAGCAGGATACTGGATGCAACAAGGTACGGTTCAACGCCAATATCTACGAGTCTTGTTATTGCAGAAGGAGCATCGTTTGTATGTAGTGTACTTAATACAAGGTGGCCTGTAAGTGACGCTCTTACGGATATCTCAGCTGTCTCTAAGTCCCTTACCTCACCTACCATAATAACATCGGGGTCTTGTCTTAAGAATGCACGAAGGCCTTCAGCAAAGGTAAGGCCTATCTTAGGCTTGACATTGACCTGGTTTAAACCTGGTATCTGATATTCTACAGGGTCCTCGATACTTACTATATTCTTTTTTGGGTCTAGTATAAAATTTAAGGCAGAGTAGAGTGTGGTAGATTTTCCGCTTCCTGTAGGGCCTGTTATAAATATGAGGCCGTAGGGTTTAGTAATACAGCTCTTAAAATCATCCAGATCCTTCTTTGAAAAACCTAATTTGTCCAACTCAAATGATATAGAGCCTTTATCCAGGATTCTTAGTACCGCCTTCTCACCAAAGATAGTCGGTACAACAGAGACTCTGAGGTCTATAGCCCTGTCCTCTACCTTGACTGTAAAACCGCCATCTTGGGGAAGCCTCTTCTCAGCTATATCCATCTTTGAGAGTATCTTTACTCTTGATATGAGCGCTGGTAAAAGATGCTGTGAAGGCGGTGCTATCCTATGGAGCATCCCATCTATTCTAAATCTTACATTTATTTTATTCCTGAAAGGTTCTATATGTATATCACTTGCCCGTTCTCTTACTGCCTGAATCAACAGAAGGTTCACGAGTTTAATAACAGGGGCTTCTTCTGCCTTAGCTACAACATCCTCAAGGCTATCCTTACCCTCTTCTATAAATACCGGTGCTTCAGCACCTTCTTCAACAACATAAGAGCTATCAACAGCCTCATCCAATAAGTCTTTTGAACCGTAAAACTTAGTTATAGCATCTCTTATATCAGCCTTTGTTGCTATAACATGGTTTATCTCAAAACCTGTTATCTTTTTGAGGTTGTCGATTACCAGTAGGTCCAGGGGGTTTGCAAGGGCTACTGTAAGGGACTTTAGGTGTTTTGATAAGGGCAGAACCAGGTGCTGTCTTGCAAACGATTCAGGCACAAGCTTCTCCAGCTCTTCTTCTTTTGAGGGAACCAGTGAACCGTCAGCCAAAGACATAAAGGGTATATCAAGCTGCTTGGCCAGCGCATTTGCAATATCTTTCTCTTTTGCAAAGCCTCTATCGATGACAATATCACCGATGGTCTTTCCGCTTAATTTCTGGAATCTTAATGCCTCGTCGATCTGGGACTGATTAAGAAGGCCTTCCTTTAGGAGTATCTCACCTAATCTTAGTTTTGACTTTCGCATAGTTGTATCAGTTTGTCCTTCGTTCTAGATCTCTCTTTTTCCTAAGTTTCATAACGGTCTTTTTGATCTCTGCCTCTCTTGTATCGGCCATCTGTTTCTCTCTGGCCTCAATTGGCAGGGGCTCTTTTATCTCCTCAATCTCTTTTTTAGCTGTTGTAAGCTCCTCCACATCCATGATGGCATGGGCAGTTATAAATATAATAAGCTCTGTCTCAACCTTAGCTACCTTATCCCGTTTAAAGAGTTTGCCGAAAAAGGGTATTCTGCTCAGACCAGGAGTAGCTCTGTTATCTTCCTCCTCATCTGTTTTTAACAGCCCCCCTATGGCTATCGTCTGCCCATCCCGTACCATGATTGTTGTCTTTGCGCTTCGCTTTGCAGGATCAGCAAAGTTTGTAAAAAGGGGTGACTGGACAGCTCGCGAGACCGAAGGCTCCAAGGTCATCGTTATATAACCCTGGCTATTGATAGTAGGCGTGACTTTAAGTGACACGCCTGTTTCAGTCCTCTCTGCCTCTTCTATAACCTCCCCTGTATCAGTAACACTTGTCTTTGTTACGCCTATTGTAGTATCTGCTGTTATATTTATTTCTGCTGTTTCATTATTTAGCGCCATAATCCTGGGTTTTGCCAGATATCTTGCCTCACCCATTGTCTCTAAGGCCTTAAGGACAATTGAGAACTCACTTAAAGAAAGTGTGCCAAGGGTCGAGCTTTGGGCTGCCTCAGTTGTTGTTTCGGTTGTGCCACCGGAACTTTCACTCTCAGTACTCGTGCTAGCAACATCACCTATAAGGCTACGGCCAAATGGGTTCTTATTCCTTATAAATGGAAAATGAGTGATCCTGGTAGGCCCACTAAACCTTACAAACGTGCCATCTGTACCACCCCATTCGAGCCCGAGCCTCTTAAGAGAAGATGTCTGTATCTCAACTATTTCAGCCTCTATCAACGCCTGAGGAGTAATCGCATCCAGCTTCTTTATAGTCTCCTCGATAGCAACAAAATCATCAGGTATAGAGGTTACGATAATGCTATTTGTGCGCTTATCGACTACAATGCTTCCTAATGTGCCTCCATCCTCTCCTTTTGAAAGCAGGTTCTCTAAAATAGATTTGATATCAGAGACCTGGGTAGTACCACTCCCTTCATTGCTGGTTTCTGAAAGGCGTGCAAAACCAAGGGTATATACCTTTGTTATTAAATTTATCTTTGCCCTTCCTGACTCCTTTACTACGAATACATTGCTCCCCTCTGCCTGGTCGTATGTAAGATTATTTGCCTCCATGATAGAGTTGAGCGCATCCTGGACAGTCACGCCATCAAGGTAAAGCGTTATCTGCTTACTCTCTATGGTCGTTGTAGCAACAAAATTTAAGCCCGCCTGTTGAGAAAACACCTTAAGCACATCCTTGAGTGCTGCCTCTTGAAAGTCCATCGATATAAGAGGCCCCTCCTGGGCAATTATATTGCCTCCCAGGTTAACCAAAAAAATAACCGCAACTGACAATATTATTATCTTTCGCATCTTATTCTTCCTCCCTATATACTTACTTTTTGGGTATAATAACTTTTTCACCAGAATATTCTACGGTTATACCTTCCTTGGCAACCGCAATAAGCTTTACACCTTCTATCGTATCCCCGACCTTCGTAACCTTACCGTTTATGATGGCCTGGGGCATATCTGTATTCCATATCAGGCCTGAGATAGTAAGGCTAGGAAGTGGAAGTATCTTATCAGGTTTTTTTATGGGTTCTTTATATAGATAAAGCAGTAGCAGGTCTTTTAGAGGATCTCTGGAGCCTGCCTTATACATAACCTCTGATACTTTTGCCAGCCTCTTTAAATTATCGAGGCTCTGATCTGGTTCTACCTCTGATATAGCAGTTTCAGTCGCTTCTCCTGATGGCTTCTTCTGTGAACGCATAAAAAGAAGGCTCATCAAAAATAAAGGTATAAGCACAACCAGTATGACCTGCTCTCTCTTCTTTTTATCCATAATCTTATTCTATTTAGATGCTATTGAGTAAGCACTTACTGTAACAGAAACATTGGCCCGTGCATCTTTTTTCAATAGGTCCTCTTTCTCAATGTCACTACGGCCACTATAATTGTCTGAGGCACTCATACTCTCTACTGTAAGGTTCTCTATCTTAGTAAGCAAAGGATACGATTCAATCTTTGCAACAAAGTTACCTATCTGATTATAGCTCGCTTTCAATCTTGCTTTAAAAGATAGTTTCGATAAACCCGCTACTGCCTGCGGGTTGACAGGCTGTATAGATATAATATCGACTCCTGATTCCCTGGCTAGCGTAGAGATAGTATTCCTTAAATCTGTCCTATCAAGCTTTTTATAGAGGCGCTCTTCATACTCTTTTTTTACCTCGTCTATCGTGGCAATATCTTTTCTTATAACAAGCGCTCTTTTAGCCTCAGCAATTTTTGAATGTATACCCTTAGTCTTCACATGATGAACCCTTACTATATAATATGATATTATTAATGTAAGCAGTGCTATCGCTCCTGCGAAAATAAATACTTTCGTATGCTCATCGAGATTTATGTTTATCTTCTTTGCCATCTGGATCTTCCTGTTCTATCAGTATCTGAAGTTAATTTCTGATCTTTATGCACTAATATCTTAAATGAGGTAACCCAATTATCGCTAATCTTGTCTTTCCCTACAGAACCGAGTTCTATATCATCGAAATCCTTCATAAAGCCTTTATCATCTTTTAAGGCCTTAAAGAACTTATTGATAGCATCTGTCTCTCTATCAGCCTGCGCCAAAAATGAGCTTCCCTCCAGAGATATGGTACGCGCCCATGCAGAGGATAACTCTTCCTTCCTCTGTATAAGCTGCTCAAGTAATAGAAGCTTTTTTATCCACACCCCTTCGCTAAGAGCACCTGCAATCTGAGAGAGCTTTTGTGCCCATGGTATCCTGTCATCTACAATAACCTGTAAGGATGCTATATACTCCAGGCGTTTTTCTTTTAGTTCAGTAAGCAGCTGAGCATCTATGCCTGCGGTCTCTTCTGGAAGAGAGATTCCTTCTTCCTCTATAACCTTCAGTTCATTATATACACCAGCTACTCGAAGGCTATTAAACAGAAAAACTGCTGTAATTATAGCTAACGCTGCTATGGCCTCGATAACAAGCATACTAGCAGTCCTTTTCCTCTTGGTAGCAGCTGCAGAGGGTGAAAGATTCACGCTATAGTTGGACTTACCAAGCCCACCAAGCGCTGTGCCGATAGCAATTACAGCTGAGGGATCTGCCTTCTCTCCGGCCCTCAAGCTCTCAAACTGTGTCAATGTTTCTGTTATAATCTTTAGCTCATCAGCTATGTACGCATCTAGGCCTGCGAATATATGTTCACCGCAAACAACAATCTTCGAAACTTCAGCATGCGGCCTCTGCCTGCGGTAATAGTCTATAGATACCCGTATCTCGCTCGCCAGCTTCTCAAAGAATGCCTCTTTATCATCATTGCTTATCTTAAGATCGCGGCTTAAGAAAGGCATGCCCATCTCCATCATATGTATAGAGGCGGATTCTTTATCATTGTCAAGATAGAGTACGGCTACGCTCTCTTTCGGCTGGACTTTCTTACTCAAGATAAGCATCCGCATAAGCGAAAATGGTATAATATCTATACCAAGAGTGTCGGAACCTGCATTCTTAAATAGCGTCACATGGGATTGTAGCCGTTGTTTGGTAGCGGCGATAAAGAATACATTCATGGACTTCTTCTCTCTTGATGCAGAGAGTGTCTTGAAATCGCTTACTATATCTTCTAACTTAAATGGTATATACTTCTTCGATTCAAACTTTACGGCCTGTTCCTGCTCTGATTTTGGCAGAAAAGGCATATCAAAATAGCGTATCATAGCATCGCTTAGAGAAAGCACAGTATAAACTCCCTGTGCTTGAGTCTTCAGCTGACTAAAGCCTTCTTTTACCATAAGAGATAATGTGCCCTGATCCCTCTTATCCTGGTTTTCTTCTGCTTCTTGCGACTGTTCTTCCTGGGAAGAAACGGGTATCTCCTGCATAGCAGCAGGTGGGATATCTTGGCGAATAAAATTTAACAGATGTGGAGTATGCATAGAACCGCTCAACTCAACTATATCTATATATTTTGGTGATATATATATACCTACTGAACTTTTTGCCATATCTTATCTCTTCCAATAGGCGGCAGCCATCAGGTTGCCCTGCCCATAATCTTTCTTAAATGGTTTATCTCATTAATAGTATACTCGCGCCAACCATTGACATTGTTGCGCCTTGCCTTAGGGAATACCCCCTTGGACTCATATCGTACCAGGGTTTGTTTCGAAATACTTAAAAGCCTGGCAACCTCATTGGCTGAATAGTACCTCTCAGCCTTCATGCTTATCCTCCGTAATTAGACTAGGTAGTATCTGGTATACTTTGATACATTTTGATGGAAGTATATAGTATATGGGGGTATTGGTCAAGGGTAATTATTGGGGTATTTCAGGAAGAAAAAGGCATAAATCTCTTAAATTCTCGTTAAATCTCGTAAAATCGACTATTTATAAAAAACTCATTTTTTTATTTATATACGCGTGGTACCCTTTTGCTTATCCAGCATACAACCTCATATGGTATCGTTTCGCAAAGGCCTGCTATCTCTTCTACTCTTATCTCATGTTTTTTTTGTCTTCCTATCAAGACTACCTCATCGCCAACTTTTGCATCAGCTATCTTTCCACAATCTACCATAATCTGATCCATACATACTGCGCCTAATATCGGGGCTCTCTTACCTCTAATTAATACTTCTCCTCTATTAGAAATCCTTCTATTAAGGCCGTCTCCATAACCTATAGGTATAGTCGCTATTCTTGTAGGGTACTTTATCGTATAAGTACCTCCGTAACTTATCTTCCTTCCAGCAGGAACATCTTTGATAAATACGATCTTGGTCTTTAGGCTTAAAGCAGGCCTTAGTTTAATCTTTCTTCTAAAATCAGATTTCAGAGGATAAAGGCCATATACTATCAACCCTGGCCTTACTAGATTCATATGCGAATCCTTATAATCTAATAAGGCTATGCTGTTAGCCATATGCCTATACTTTATTGTAATGCCAGAGGTTTGAAGTTCATCTATCAATAAAGAGAAGTCGCTTATCTGCCTCTTGGTCAATACCTCATCCTCATCTGCATTCGGAAGGTGAGTAAATATACCCTCCAATTCTATGTTTTTTAAATTTTTCAATTGTTTGATAAGCTTAAGCGCCTCTGTATGCCATATACCTATTCTTCCCATGCCGATATCTATCTTTATATGAACCCTTGCTCTTTTCTTTAACCTGGCTGCACAACGGTTTATACAAGAAGCCAGTTTTATGTCAGCCACTGTCTGGGTTATATTATTCTTGATTATAGCCTCTACCTCATCAGGAAGCAGGCAAGACATTATCAGGATAGGAACCTTAATGCCTCCCCTTCTTAACGTTAAAGCCTCATCTGCTGTGGCAACACCCAGATAATCTAAACCCGATTTTACCAGGGCGTTAGAGACCTCTATTATGCCGTGGCCATAGGCATCTGCCTTGACAGCTACCAGAACCTTGGTATTCTTATCGAGCTTTTTTCTTATCTGCGAAAGATTATACCTTATGCAACTAAGGTCTATTCTTGCATACGTTGGGCGAAAGTATCTATTTTGTGATTTTTTCATCTCTTATGTTTTTTTATCTGACATTCCTTGGGGTATATATAAAGAGGTGAAAGCTTAAAAGCATTATCTCTCTTGCCTGTTTTAAGCCTTTCTATCGCAAGCCTTCCAATAATAGCTGCTTTTGGATAGTACGTTGATTCTTGGGCAAAGGCCGCTAGTTCTTTCTTTTCCTCTATTATTCTATCCTTATATATCTCTAAGCCATCACCCAGGAATATAGTAGGGCCTTTTATATTCTTTAATAGCTCATCTATGCCTAGCAGGGCTATTCTTCCTTTTGGCTCTATTCTTTTAGCACTGAAACTGTATCTCCTCGCATAGACCTTCTCCTGCCTGGCATCTATAATAACAGACGCATAGCCCTTATATCCAGACAGATTATGCGCTATCGCATCAATACTAGGTATGCCTACAATCGGTTTTTTAAGAGAAAGTGCAAGTGCCCTCATGGTAGTTATACCTACTCGCAGGCCTGTAAAAGAACCTGGGCCTAGCCCTATGCAAAAAGCATCTACATCTTCTATACTATATGAGTTCCTACTAAGCAGCTTATCTATTGCAGGTAAAAGATCTGATGAGTGCCTATTGAAAGAAATAGGTTCATACTGGTCGATAGGAACGCCTCGTTCGAGTAAAGCTATACTGAATTTACGGCTTGAGGTATCTGCTGACAATATTCTCATATTCTTTTCCATGGCCTTGTGCTTGTAACCTTCTTTTGTTATTGCCCATTATACTTATGGATATTTTGATATGTTCCTTGGGCAAAAGGGATTGCAGTTTCTCAGCCCACTCTATAACAACCACCCCGTTATCATCCAGGTACTCCTGGATTCCTATATATTCGATATCACCCAGATTATCAAGCCTATAGAGATCAAAATGATATAGGTTTAGTTTTCCCTTGTACTCTTTTATAAGAACAAATGATGGTGAGTTAACATATTCTGGGTCTTTTACCCCAAGCCCCCTTGCTATACCTTTTGTAAATGTGGTCTTTCCTGAACCTAGTTCTCCTGAAAGTGCTATGACCTCCCCGCCTTTAAATAGCTTAGCCAGCCTTTCACCCATTCTTTTAGTCTCTTCTGTTGTTTTTGTAATCATCTTAAAAGTGTCTATATCCTGCGGGCTCTATCTTTTCCCTTTTGCCTCTTTTGTTAACATAGATAATACCACTCTTTTTATCTGTTATCTCCCCTATCGGATAAAACCCCTGAGGTAATTTTTTGACCTCTCTGCGCGGCACTGTAAATAGTAGTTCAAATTGCTCTCCTCTGTTTAAGGCCTTGATAAGAGGAGTCGATACTGGCTTATGCGGTATTAATGGCTCATATATAATAGCGCCTTTTCTGCTGGCTTCTAATACATGGTTAAGGTCTGATAAGAGGCCATCAGAGATATCTATCATAGAGTTTATCTTTATATTTTTAACAAGCATGCGGGCTTGTTTAAGCCTTGGTTCAAACGTAAGGTCATCTGGTTTATCCTTAATAGCACCGCTTATGACTATTATATCTTTCTTTTCTGCTCCTTGGCGCAGAACAAGAAATCTTTTCTCTACTTCTCCGATAAGTGATATCGATATTATTATTTTTTTAGATAAGTTGGTATCACCTCCTACTATGTCTATATTGAACTTATCTGCCAGGCCCTTTATGCCTTTGTATATATCTTTTAGAAATCTGTAGCTTGAATTAGATGGTACTCCTGCGGATATCACTGCCCATCTTGGTAGGCCGCCGCATGCTGCGATATCACTTATATTAACAGCTAATGCCTTATGCCCGATTGCCTGCGCAGATGCCTTCCCTTTCCTGAAATGTACATCCTCGATGAGCATGTCGGTTGTGTAGAGAAGATACTTATCCTTTGTATGTTTAATAACAGCGGAGTCATCCCCTATGCCTTTTATTACCGACGGACTAAGTCTTGTATTCCGGCTTATTTCTTTAATAAGCCCGAGCTCCCCTATATCGCTTAGCCTCGTTTTCACTTTAGACTCTTTAATGATTTGCTATAAGGCTTAGTAAGTATGCCCTTTTCTGTTATTATCGCGCTTATGAAATTACTGGGAGTAACATCGAATGCAGGATTATATACTTTGATATTCTTTGGAGCGGTATCAAGGCCGCCAAAACTCTTTACCTCATCAGGGTCTCTTTCTTCTATCGGAATATCTCTGCCATTTTTTAGGCTAAAATCAAAGGTAGAGCTTGGCGCAGCAATATAAAATGGTACCTTGTGTTCTTTTGCAAGTACAGCAACTCCATAGGTTCCTATCTTATTAGCTGCATCGCCATTTGCAGCTATCCTGTCAGCTCCTACTATAATCTTGTCGATCTTACCCTGTTTCATAAGTGTTGCTGCCACATTATCACATATTAACGTAACATCTATGCCCTTCTGCTTAAGTTCCCATGCACTTAGGCGTGCGCCCTGGAGGAGTGGCCTTGTCTCATCAGCATAGACTCTTACTCTTTTGCCCCTTTTTTTTGCCGCATAGATAACTGAAAGCGCTGTTCCTTCTCCTGAGGTTGCAAGTGCTCCTGCATTGCAGTGGGTAAGTATGTTATCGCCTGATCTTATAAGCTTTGCTCCATTTATACCTATTCTTTTGCACATAATCTCATCTTCTCTATTTATCTGCTTAGCCTCTTTTAAAAGGATGCCCTTTATCTCTTTTGTGGGCTTATCCTTATTCTTATAAGCCACCCCTTCCATCCTGTCAAGCGCCCAGAAGAGGTTAACAGCTGTAGGCCGGCTCTTCTTAAGATAACTTATAATTTTAGAAAGCGCTTTAAAGAATTTTTCTCTATCAGGTGTCTTGGTTGTTCTTAATCCCACACAGACTCCATATGCTGCAAATACACCTATTGCCGGCGCACCTCTTACAGTTAATGTTTTTATACTATTATAGATATCCTTTATATTATTGCAATGCTTAAGGATAAGCCTGCCGGGTAGCTGCCTCTGGTCTATTATCTTGAGTTTGTTGTCTCTGTATATAATAGTTTTAAATCCCATATTATCTCCATTACAATGTTTTTGAGCTAAGTTCTCGTACAAAAAACATCATGCCTGCCAACGCAGTATTGTGTATTACATGAATGGTTATAGACGGAATAAGCGAACCTGTCTTCTCGCGCACATATGCCAGCAGCATGCCTAATGCCAGTATAGGTACAAATCCCAACAGGTTTGTATGCAGCAAAGAGAAAAGAGATGCACTTATAAGTATAGAAAACAATACACCCGCTCTTTTTCTTAAGGCCGTATATAAGAAGCCCCTGAAAAAGACCTCCTCTATAATAGGGCCTAATAAAGCGATAAGGCATGATATGATTACCAGGAGATACGGCCGTTTCTCTTCAAAAATGAGCTCATAGACCGGCTCAGGCGGCGGTGTGTAGTTTAACAATTTTGCAATAACCAGTACAGTAAGAAACAGAACTGTCAGGATCGGCAAAAAGCCTACATATGAATAGACTCCTACCATAATATTCTTAACCAATCTCTTGGCAGATATGCCAAGGGCACTTATATTCTGCTTGTACTTTACTATTACAAACCTGAGAACAAACATAAATATCAAAAAATCCATAAAAGTCGTTGATGCCACAAGCCCTGCGCGCCTGTCAAGTCCTTCTCCGGAAAAATGAAGTTTCAGAATATAGGAGAATGCGGAAAAGGTATAGCTCAAGAAGATAAATATTATTGCTATCCTTATAACATCGCCAATGCCCCATAAAGGTGCCTCTGTCTCAAGCGTACGCGGTATAGGCTCCGTACCTCTTCTTTTCTTAATAATATAACCAGATAACAATACCAGCCCTGTTATAATTACTGCCATACCAAACATAAATATAAGGCTCATAATCTGAGCAAGCCCGTAATTTTGAAGCAGGATTTCACGCATGGCCTCCTGCCTCTCTTCAAGCTGCAGTTTAAACTCTTCGCGGCTTAGGGGTAGGCTGTCTTTGGTGGGCTTGGGCAGTTCTGTATGTGTAAGTAAGATGCACGCCTGCAGCAATATGATAAATATTATCATCCATGCATATACTCTGTTCTTGCTTATTATATCTCTAACCCTACTTATCATATGCCAAAAAGTCTCCTGGCGTTTTGGGTTGTTATCTCTTCTATATCTTTCTTTTGCATCTCATTATCCTCAGCTATCGCATCAACCAGATACCTAAGATATGCGGGCTCGTTACGTTTGCCGCGCTCTGTTTGGGGTGCTAAAAATGGTGAATCTGTTTCTAGGAGTAGTTTATCAATAGGTGTTCTTTTAAGCACCTCCCTTAATCTGTCTGCCTTTTTAAAGGTAACATTGCACGTAAAAGATATATGAAGGCCTGAATCAAGACATCTCCTTAAGAGCTTCTCATCACCTGAAAAACAGTGCATCACGCCTTTGAAGGGAAGCTCTAAATTCTCTTCCATAGCCTTAAAAAGCATATCTTGAGCCTCTCTACTCTCTGGCGTTTCCTCTCGGCAGTGAAGTATCAAAGGCAGGTTAAGCTCTTTTGATAATTTTAAGAATTTGACAAAGGCGCTATGTTGCGTTTCTTTCGGCGATAGGTTTCTGTAAAAATCCAACCCTACTTCGCCAATTGCAACTATCTTTTTAGAAGATGCGACCAGCTCTCTAATCTTATCTAAGCAAGCGTTATCTACCTCTTTTGCATCATGCGGATGTATACCTAAAGCTGCATATATAGAATCGTATCTTCTACTCAAATCTACAGAAGCAAAGCACCCTTTAAGGCTAGATGAGACATTTATAATAGTAGCAATCCCTGACTCTTTGGCACGTGCCATAACCGCATCAAGGTCGTTTTTGTACTCAGGAAAATCTAAGTGGGCGTGAGTCTCGATAATCATAAAAACCCTTTCTCTCGTCCTTAATATGGGAACGTTTCACTCAATCATAACACATTTTATAACAACTAGTTATGGAAGAGTACTTTACACTTTTTCATGTTAAGTATATTTGTAAAAAGTGTAAAGTGCATTGTCATAACATGTTATTTAGCAATGTGTTGGAAGCGAGTGAAACGTTCCCTTTTACGTTCCCTTTTAATTTGAGTCGATTCGGGGAAATATGGGGCTGCCTTTGTTTATCTTTGTACCTGGTTTTAGGAGGCCACTCCTTAGCCTATCAAAAGTGATATCTTTCTCCTTTATATCTAAACCCAGCTGCTTTATCATCTCTAATGAGCAACCTGGCATAAATGGGTATATATAAAGAGCGGAGTACGAAAGGACTTTCAGCAGAATATGCATCAGTGCTTTTAATCTCTCTATTTTATTCTCCTTGGCGAGCTGCCAGGGTTTTGAAACTTCTATATGTTTGTTTGCTATATTTATAACCTCCCACACAGAGATAAGTGACTGGTTAAAGTTAAGTTCAGGCAGAAATTTATCTATTTTTGCAGGCAAACCCTTAAGTTTATCATCCAGCGCCTTATCCTGCTCATCCATATCACCTTCTTCAGGAACAACCCCATCAAAGTATTTCTCAACCATGGTAAGTGTTCGATTCAATAGATTCCCAAGGTCATTCGCAAGATCGCCATTAAACCTTGTAATAAAGACCTCCTCTGAAAATGTACCGTCTAAGCCAAATGTTACTTCTCGTAATAGAAAATACCTAAAAGCATTCTGGCCGTATTTTTCAATTATCTCAAAAGGGTCGATCACATTGCCTTTTGATTTTGACATCTTGCTGCCACCCATCATCCACCAGCCATGCGCAAAGATAGTTTTAGGAAGCTCAACCCCTAAGGCGTGTAGCATTATGGGCCAGTATACAGCATGCGGCCTTAATATATCCTTACCTATTACATGAAAATCACAAGGCCAGCATTCTTTAAACTTCTTATCATCACTTCCCCATCCGCATCCGCTTATATAGTTTATAAGCGCATCAAACCAGACATATGTAACATGATCCTGGGCAAAGGGTATATTTATGCCCCAGGATAATCTTGTGTTCGGCCTTGATATGCAGAGGTCATTAAGCGGTTCTTCAAGATAGCCTAATACCTCATTTCTTCTGAAGCCCGGGCTTATAAAACCTGGCGTCTCTTTTATATAATTTTTCAGCCAGTCCTGATATTTTGACAATTTAAAAAAGTAATTTGTCTCAGATATTTCCTCGACCTTGTGCTTGCAGTCAGGGCAGAGTCCATCTTCAAGCTGCATCTTCGGCCAGAAGGTTTCGCATGGTGTACAATAAAACCCTTTATACTCATCCTGATATATATCACCCTTTTTATAAAGTGTGGCCAATACCTTCTGTACTGTATCCACATGCCGCTTCTCTGTGGTCCTTATGAAATCATCGTAAGATATGCTTAAACCTTTCCACAAATCCTTAAACTTTGGCACAACAGAGTCTACAAAATCTATTGGGGCCTTTCCGTTATCTTCTGCACTGCGCAAAATCTTCTGTCCATGCTCATCGGTACCGGTAAGAAAAAACACTTCCTTGCCTTTCATTCTTTCATATCGCGCTATGCAATCACAGGCTATCTCAGTATATGCATGCCCTATATGAGGATCTGCATTTACGTAGTAGAGCGGTGATGTTATGTAAAATCTCTTTTTACCCATTCTCTTTATTTTTTCTTACTGTAATCCAGTTTTACTTGTCGGCCATCTTCAAGCTCAACAGTAGCCGTACGCTTTAAGTAATTTACATCAACTACCTTCCCTGGGCCTTCTTTTGTCTTTATGCGCTGGCTTATTCTTGGCAGGCCTTTTGCCGATTCTTTATAACATTTATGCTCATATGACAAACAGCACATAAGCCTTCCGCAGACTCCTGATATCTTAGTAGGGTTTAAAGAAAGAGTCTGATCCTTTGCCATCTTGATAGTAACAGGCTCAAAATCTTTAAGAAATCTCGTGCAGCAGAGTTCCCTGCCACATGGGCCCAAGCCACCAAACATCTTTGCTTCATCCCTGACCCCAACCTGTTTAAGCTCGATGCGCGCCTTAAATATCTTAGCAAGGTCTTTTACCAGCTCTCTAAAATCGATTCTTTCCTCTGCCGTAAAATAGAATAGTATCTTGCTGCAATCGAAGGAGAGCTCCGCATCTATAAGCTTCATATTGAGCTTGTGGTCTGCTATCTTTTTGTTGCAGGTCTTGATAGCCTCTTTGGCCTTCTGCCTGTTGCGTTCTATCTTATCTACATCGTACTTATTTGCTATACGGATAATTTTGCGCGGTGGACTTTCAAGCATTTTGTTATCGAGTAAAATCTCCTCAGCTGATAAGACCTCCCCATAATCAAGCCCTCTGTCTGATTCGATAATTACAAAATCACCAGCAACCAGCTTTATCCCCCCTGTTGTATAATGTGTGGCCTTACCCTCTTCTCTCTGTTTTACCTCGACGACCTTTATCATAGCAGCGCCCTTTCTAAACCGTAAGTCTTTCTTGCAGTTGTTTTATCGCAAGCTTTGTATTTACATTTGCTTCGAGTAAATCTTTTGCCTTCTTGATACTACTGATACAGCCTTCAATACGTTCTGCACTCATATTCTTTGCTAACTCAGCTATAGACTCTATCCTATCTATATTTATCATCAATCCTTTATCTTCTGTAAACTTATAAATAAGTATATCTCGATAAAATCCTAAGGTTATATCGAGTGCTTCAAATAACCTATCTCTTTTTAAGTTTAAGATGCCGCTGCCACTGCCTTCTATGGAATCTCCATACAGGCTAAACTCATCTATCACATTGTTCTTCCAAGAGAGAGTATCTTCCTCTTTAAGCTTTAGTGCCTTTTTTATGTTTGCTCCGGATATTGCAGATAGTAGCTTTGCCTCTTCTTCTTCAATAGAAAAATCTTTCATCAGGATATCATCAACCTCATCTTTAGACAGAGGCTTGAACCTTATTACCTGACACCTTGAGACAATAGTGATGGGAAGTGTTCTCGAATTCTGTGTTGTAAGGATAAAGATTGTATGCGCATCCGGCTCCTCTAGAATCTTAAGAAGTGCATTTGCTGCCTCCTCACTCATATCTTGTGCATCTGTAATAATAGCTATCTTATACTTAGCCTCAAAGGGCTTGAGCGAGAGACTATTCTGTAAGCTTCTTATCCTGTCTATTGAAAGCTTCTGTTTATCATCAGCCTTTGATATATGAAAGAGGTCAGGATGAATTAATTTTTCAATCTTTATGCATGAACTGCATACTCCGCATGAATCATCTTTTGGACTTTGGCAGTTTAAAAGTTTTGCAAACTCAATTGCCGTCTTTCTCTTCCCGCAGGAGTCATGGCCCAAAAAAAGATACGCACCTGCTACGCGGTCCTGCTGCACACTACTTAGAAGTATCTCAATAGCCCTATTTTGGCCTCTTATGTCTTTTAATGGCATCTAAGACTATGCTCCTTATTATCGATTGAGTCTCATCCTTTGTATTCTCTTCTACAGGTATTGTCTTTATTCTGTTCCTAAACCTTTTTGCTAATGCGATATATCCGTCCCTTACTCTTTTATGAAAACTATAAGTCCTGCGCTCAATCCTATCAGAGAAACCTTTTACCCTGCGCGAACGCTTTAGGCCTTTTTTTACATTTGCATCTAGAAATATTGTTACGCTGGGCGAAATAGACTTTGTAACAAATTTGTTCAGATTCTCTATCATCTTGATATCAACACCCAGGCCATAACCCTGGTAAGTAACTGTCGCATCAATGAATCTGTCGCATATTACTATAAAATTATTTTTTAGTGCAGGTAGTATTTTTTCCTCAACTAGTTGTGCACGTGCAGCCATATAAAGAAGCATCTCAGAGGAGTGAGAGATAACTTGCCCAGGAGTAAGCAGGGTCTTTCTTATGGACTCACCAAGCTTTGTGCTTCCTGGATCCCATATATGCAGGACTTTAAAGCCTTTTCTTCTTAAGAATGAGGTAAGCATCTTAGACTGGGTAGACTTTCCGCTTCCTTCGGTGCCTTCGAATGTTATGAATAAGCCTTTCTTTAGAGTTTTCATCTTTTCCATCGCCACTCTGTTGGCTGGTCTGTTTTATCTTCAAGAATAACACCTTTTGCCTCTAGCTCTTTCCTGATTTTATCTGCTTCGGCATACTTCTTTTCTTTTCTTAGTCGCTGACGTTCATTTACCTTATCATCAATTATCTTATTCTCGTTTTCTACATCTTTATATACATTTATAACACTTGTATCTTTCCATTTTGGATCACGAGGATTAAGCTCAGGCAAAGATAATCCTAAAACGTCTTTACCTAGTTTACGAATAGTATTTATTCCCCACTGCACAGCATGTTTTACATCTTCTGTTTTTTCTCTACCCAATAAATCGTTACAGTGTCTCCTGATACCAAATATACAAGCTCTGGCACGTAGCATGTTAAAATTATCGTTCATTGCTTTCCCGAATTGTTCAATATTAAGTTTTATTGTTTCGTCATCTTCTTTAGGTTTTTTTATTCCCTGATCTTTCTTTAGAAGTTCTAGAATACTATAAATTGCTTCTGTTGATTCTTTTATGCTCTTATTTGTAAAATCTATTGGGTTTGAATACTCTGCTCCTAAAAAGAAATCCTTTAATATATCTGCCTTGGCATCATCCTGTGCATTAATATTTTCTAGTGCACCTTCAACAGTTATAAAATTTCCCAAAGACTTGGCCATCTTCTGGCCATTTATTGTAAGAAGTCCGTGATGCATCCAAATCTTTGCGAATTTTTTACCAGCACCTTCAGATTGAGCTATTTCGTTCTCATGATGCGGAAAAATTAAATCTATACCACCGCCGTGTATGTCAAATTCATTCCCGAGAATATCAGAACTCATCACTGAGCATTCTATGTGCCAGCCCGGCCTACCTCCTCCCCAGGAGGAAGGCCATGCTGGTTCATCTTCCTTTGACTTTTTCCATAAGGCAAAATCGAGGGCATTCTTTTTCTTTTCACCAGGCTGTATTCTTGCGCCTTCCTTCAGTTTCTCGATATTCTGGTTTGATAACTTTCCATAATTCTTAGCTTTTGTTATATCAAAGTAGACATCACCATCTGATCCATAGGCAACATCTTTTTTTATCAACTCTGCAATAAATTTCTTCATCTTACCGACATACTCTGTTGCCTTAGGTTCAATAATATCGCCAGGTTCAGTAGTTATGCCTAGAGCTTTTAATGCCTTGTGGTATGCGTTCAGATATTTCTTAGATACTTTTTTAATAGCATCTTTTATATCTTCATCCTTAAAATCTTCTTTTGCCTTTTTAATAATCTTATCATCTATATCAGTTACATTTCTTACAAATGTAACTTTGTAGCCTTTATATTTAAAATATCGCCTTATCACGTCAAATATATAGGCGCTTCTGGCATGGCCTATATG
>JABMRG010000017.1 GCA_013202935.1 Candidatus Omnitrophota bacterium | reverse complement strand
GTATGGGCGCAAGCGGCCTTTTGGCAGGTGCTGGAGCCGCGGCTGGAAGCACTGCTACTGGTTCTGGTGGAGCTGCAGGTACTTGCTCTGCTGGTTCAGGCTCTGCAGCCGGTTCTGCTTCTTTGTCTTCCGGCACAAACTGCTCTATGCCTTCAACGCCTGACTGGAATTCCTCTATTGTTATACCGAGCATATCATCAAATACTTCAGCAGCATGGGCTCTTAATTCTACTTCTGGTATTGATGTAAATATACTTGATACTAGCTCTGGATTCTTATGCGCTGCGGATAGCTGATCAGGTGTAAAGGCTTTTGGTATAATTGCATGAATTATCAGCTTTGATGCATAGTATGCATCTGTATTATAAAATTGTGGATCGCTTGCCTTGATTACAATGTCTGACAGTGCCAGATATATACGTGGTCCCATTGCAAGCTCATAAAGATAGCCTACAAACTCCTCTCTAACCTTTCTCAATGAATGATCGCCATAACCTATTAGTTCCGGTACAACGTCCATGGCCTTACCTTTAAACTCTTCAAACCTTGCTTCATCTTTTTCTAGCTCTTTATTGTGCCATATGGCATGAGCTGTCTCATGTATCTTGATAGATTCATTCCAGGCACTGATCATATCGTACTGACTAACCCCTACTAAAGGTTTAAGTATGACCTGTAATGCTGCTGCCTGTCTACTAAGCGCGTTAAGGCTCATTAATAAATGCTCTCTACAATTATCCTGAGAAATGGGCCTGCCAGCTTTTGCAGCAAGATCTATCTCAAATTGTATCTCATTTATTATCCTTGATAAGGCCTCAAACAGCCCAGTATCATCACCACTCAGCTCTCTCAAGGCCTCGTTGCCCCAACCCATGTATCTGTTACCCTTAAACTGAAAATACTTCTCCCCACCTTCTTCTACATCAGCTATTATTGTCGATAGATTCTTCTGTCTTGAACCATTTATTACAGGCAACAAGAAGGTAGAGACATGCTCCTGACCTAGTTCTCTAAAGATAAGACATCTATTTGTTGATGGTTTGAATCCACCAAATATTGTAGATACAAGTCCTATTGTATCAAGCTTACTAATATCTAATATGTCGACACTATTTCCTGATATTATTAATGTCTGCAGCTTATCTATTCGATAGGCCATAACAGCAGTTGCTGCTTTGTGTTCACCGTTCTCACCCAGGTATGACTGAAGGTAGATGCCGCCTCCAAAAGAATGCCTTCTGTTTAGTTCTTCTATTTTAGCTTTTATATTACCGAGAACATCTTCATCTAGTAAGTTGTCTCTATTTTCCCAAAGCATGGTTATAAGCTCAGAAAGTCCTTCGTCTGTTCCTTCTAAAGCTGTCAATACATTATTAAAAAGAGCTTCATTAGCTTCGCCATTGTAGAGGTCTATCATAAATCTTGTATAGATTCCTTTAAAGAAACTCTCTGATGGGATAATAATCTGAGGTGCTGCTACTGGTGTAATAGCTGGTGCTGGTTCTGCTTTTACTGGTTCTCGGAGGGGGGCAGGAGTTGCTTTTTCTTCAGCTTTTCTGCGGGCTTCTTCTGCTGCTACCCTGGTTGCTTCTTCTTTCTCTGATGTAAGTTGTTCTATAAGTGCCTCATACTCAAGTTTTAAAAGAACAAAATCTATATACGCGATAGAGGCTTTGAGTCTTTCGATCTCCTTGCGAATATTACTTTCCTCTTCTTGTTTTGCTTCTCTTGAGTGTTCTAAGTTTTTAATTTTTTCTTTCTTAACTATAAAAACATCTGTTTTCTCGCTGGGGTCATTAAGCTCTCGTCTGTACCTTTCTAATATTTCGGTAGCCTCTCTTAGAGCTGATTCGGTCGTTTCTTTAGCTACTGGATCTTCAACGTCAGCTTGTCGCATCATTGATAAAGCGCGTTGATAAGTATTCCTAAGAGTTTCCTGCTTCCTTATATCTTTGCGTAATTTTTCTTCTGCCGTTATGCTATCTACCTCTTCGCCTGTCTGCAAAAGTCTTGCTTCTGCTGCTTCTATTTCTTTTAATAACTCTTCTCTCTTTTCCTTGGTAGGCTTAACTGTAGATTCTATCTCATCAGAATCGATACCAGCAAATTCGCACCTATTTATAAAATCTGTTTCATAAATATCGTCCATGCGGTTCTTTATTTGCACCAATCTTTCTTCCCCAACTACCACTGGTGCAGGTGCTGGAGCTGTAGGCGCTGCTACTGGTGTAACAACTTCTGCTGGTTCTTTGGCTTTTTCTTTTGGTGGCGGGCCGCCTGCTGGAAGCACTGGTGCAGGGGCTACTGGAACTGAAGGTGCTGCTACTGCTGGTTCCTTTTTTTGTGGTTCTGACACTGGAGCAGGAGCTGCTTCTTCTTCAGCTATCCTGCGGGCTTCTTCTGCCTCTCTGGCTGATTCTCTCTGTTGCTGTAGTTTTTCATAAGCTTTATCAAGAGCAGCAAGCAGCTTTGTTTCAGTGCCCGAAATCAATATTGGCACAAAACTTAGACGAAAATACCATGAGTTGTTTTTCTTATAATAGAGACGTTTCTGACCAGGCAACTTAAAGTAGCCTACGCCATCTTTGGTTGTATACAAAGCTTCTGCTATATCAGACTCTTCTATAATAGTTAACCTTAAACGTTGCGCATCAGAGACTGTTCCTAATTTTAATTTAGGATCTATTTCTGCCCTGAATGTACCTTCTTCATCTGTGACATACTTTATGCCTCCATGGTATGTAACCAATCTGGGAGGGGTGAGTTCTTCTCTATCTTCCGGTTCTTTAGCTGCTTCTTTATCTGGTGGTGGGCCGCCTGCTGGAAGTCCTGTTTCAGGAGTTGTGGGAGCTGCTAGTACTGCCAAGCGCCTCTGGGCTTTTTCGACAGCTGTATCGAATCTTTTGGCTTGTCTTTTTGATTCATCAGGGGAAAGCACGTCTTGCGGTAGGGCTTCGAATAATCTGTGGGCTTGGGTAAGTTCTGCTTCTAATTTATCGGTAGGTACTGTATCTAATCTTTCTATTGTTTTGTCTATCTCTGCTATAAGTTCCTGCTTGGCTTTGCTAGCAGGCGGGGCATGCTCTCTTTTGTCTTCTCCCTCTCTGACCTCAGCTGGTTGAGGAGCTACTGCGGTAAAGTCTCCTGCCATAATAGCATTTGCGACCTTTATCATATTCGTAGCAAGATTTTCAGCCCCTCTCATAGCATCAGGGGTAAACTCTTTTACTCTTTGCGCTGCCGCTTCTGCCAGTTTTGCAAAATCTTTTTCTCCTTGACGCATAGCTTTAAGCATCGAGCCCATCTGTTCTTGGCGATATTCTCTTTCCTGTACTGCGTTTGCTGTCTGCGCAAATTGCACAACAGGGCCAAGGGCAGCTGAATACATAACACCTTGTGATATTGCGCTGCCAAATACACGCGATAATTTAGGGCCTATCCTTTTATCTATAGAGACGCTTAATTCATTTAAGATTAAAACTGCTACTCCGGCTGTAATCAGTAAGACAAAACCGGCGCCGCCGATCAAGAATGGAAGCGCTACTATCATCAGGCCATACATAATCATAGTCCTGTTGTTTGGCAGAAGATTCTGGAAAAAGCTTACAAGCCAGACCTCTCTTCTGCGCCAAAAACCATTCTCTTCGACAATAGCCGCAGTAGCTGCCTGGCCTGCCTTAAGAGACTGCACCAGTATAGTCCCTACTCCTATAAAAGCTACTATGATCTTTACTGTCGGTACTACTACAGCTGCTACAACAGGTATACCCATAAGACTTCCGAGTAAGAATAAAAAGCCTGCCCCCAGAATTCCGGCTAACCAGCCAAGGCGTACCGGTAATTTTTCCTGATAATATCTTCCTGTCTCTTTCCTGGTAGCAACAGTTAAAAATATAGCTGAAAGTGTAACAGCAATTATAGGTAATGCTGTTAATAGGAACACTCCGCCGCCTGCCTGCACTGCGAGCAGGACTCCTATGCTGATTGCCAGTGATTTTACAAAGTAGTTAAAACCCGATTTTAAAGGAGCAGGTTGAATATCCCTTACCTTGTTGAGCTGCTTACTAAATGATTTGATAAAAACAAGGTTGGCTAAAAATGATAAATATAATGTAACAAGCGCAAGTGGTATGACAGGGACCCCGATGCTGGCTAATATAGGCAGGTTTAGAATAGCTGCTATTAATAGGCCACCACCTGCCCACATACCTGGGATAGCAAGCAGGAATAATGCTGTTACTCCAATCCACTTTCCAAAAGCCATCCAAAATAGCCCTGCAGCGCCTAATTGGCTTTTGCCTTCAAGCCTTTCTGTTCCTGTCGCAATTCTCCAGAAGGTTTTACTAGCCTCTTTTGCCAGGATACCTATCTTTTTGCCGTAAGGCTGATGCAGATATATGTTTGCTATTAATAGTATCGCCACGATAACACTTATTACAATACCCAGTGGTGGAAATGCTGCAAGGAGTTTTACAACAGAAGGGACTAATACCCCTTTTATTGCACCGATGCTATATACAAATGATAATATACTGGCTAATATAGCTAAGATGGATGTCAATATCGGCAAGGCTTTTGAAGGTTTTACAAGCTCCCCTGGCCCTTCCTGTATCTTGACTGCTGCGATTCTTCGCTCTGCTGCATCTGCTACTATAATGTTTCGCAAGACTTCATGAACACCATCTTCTGAATTCATTCTTCTGTCAAAATCGCGCGCAAGCTGTGTGGACTTTGCTATCTCACTATTAAACTGGGCTAATGCACCTATAACTCCTCTTTGTGCTTCATGGGCTATGCGTTCTATTCTCTTTCGCGAGCGTTGCTGTTGGGTCTGGAAGCTGCTCAACTCATCCACAAGTTTCTTCCTTACCGAGCTTCTTAGCTGGTTAAGCCTGTCATCTAGCGACTCGCTCCCTCTTAAGCTTTCTTTTATTCCTCTTAATACCTCGCCTGACTCATCTATTCTCTTTAAGTACGTTTTAAAGTTCTCTAATGAGCCTGTGATTCCTTCCATAAGGTTTAAGAACTTAGTTTGATATGTACCTACCTCATCCTCATATACGCCTCTTGTCTTATCGTTCCTGTTTTCTTCACTTATCAGTATATCTCTCATCTCTTCGATAAGTTCCTGCTGCAGAAGCCTGCTTCTTACAAGCCTTCTAATCTCTCCCAACCTTGCTTCTAGTGTCTCACCTGGCTTGAGAGACCTTTCTATAGCACTCTCTGTTATACCTGAATTGAGTAAAGAGACAAATCCTCTAAATGCGCCTTGTGAACCAGTAACCCTATCTATCAAACGCCTAAACTCATCAAAATAAGCTGCCTCAGCACCTTTCTGCTGGAGTTCATGCTGCATTCTGTTTAGCATACCGTGTATAGCCATCATTATATCCCTGGCCATACCATCCATATCTTTATGTTGTTCCTCAGAATATTCTCTTGCTAGTCTATGCAAACTAGATAATTGCTGCTCTAAAGATTCCCTGTTAGCCAAACCTTCCTCATCTAATGATACAAGGCCTTCCCATACACCTCTGTTTTTACCACGATCTCCTCTCTTTCTCATCTGCTCTATCATAGCAAGTGCCTGCGAGTTGGTAGTTGTAATAAAGAGTCCGGGTGCGTCTATTGCGCGCTTAAACGGCAGTCTGTCTCCTACTGAATATGTATATACAACCCTGCCGTGGTTATCTGTTGTCTGGGTTCTTACAAGCCTGCGGCCTTGTATATTAATATCAACACCACGGTGTGCAATATTTGTGAAGATTGTAATAACATTTGCATAGCCTGCATACTGGATAGCATCTCTTAAGCCAGCAGGATCCCTACCATTACCAATATGGACAATAATTCCTTGTTCTTTTAGCTCAGCAGCCAGTTCTTTCTCTATATGTGCCTTAAGCCATCGGGCCTTTTCATCAGATTCAACAAATATAGCTTCAGGATGGCCTGTTCCATGCCGCTTTCTTAATCTGCTTGTAAGCTCATCCCATTTATCCTGCTCTGTTTCGGTAGTAGTATACCCTGCTGTTATATCTAAGGTCTCAGTAAGGCCTTTTATGCTCTCAACTCTTTTGCCATCATATTTATTCTCCAGCCTATTACCCTGCATAGTTCCACTGGCAGCTGCAAAATCATTTATTATCCTTGTCTGCAAAAACTGTTTTATTGTACTAGACATAAGGGTGCTTGTCTCGGGTGTTACACCACTTCTGCCAGTTCCCTGCATAGGAATACTTTCCACGCCAGCCATAATCTCTATAGCCTGCTGCATGCCTTCGCCAAATGACATGTTGGGTTTTGTCTCTTTTGAAACCTCATCCACAACGCTCACCCCAACAACTCTGCCGCTTCTTTCAACAGCTGTATAATTGAAGCCTTCGCGATAGAATATATTTGCCCTAAGCGCTTCCAGTACAAACTCTTCCCAGTAATTACTAATCATTCTTTCGACTAGCGGATCATCCTGTGCGAATCTGCTTAGAGCGGTCTTTGAAGCATCTCTAATCAGCTTTCTTCCCCTCATAGTAAGATCCACGTCTTTTGAGCCAGGTAGTATATCAAACATTGCACTCTTATTAAGTTCTGCTATAAACTGTTCTATAGATATACTGCCTTCTGATAGCCTCTGTTTTAGTACGTTGAAGTTTGCCGGCAGTATATTGCTTATAACTTGAGACTGTATATGTCTTCTTACTCTTATTCTTTCCATATAATCAGCTAAAGGCTTACCAGATATACTGCAAGGCGTATCAGACAGAAGTATAATATCGCCTTCGTCAAAAAGAGCATAGTAGTTATAAGCTGACAATGCCCTGTTTTCCATACCGGCTACCTCAAACATATAGCGATGAACTGCCCTTTCCCATTTAATATATATTATTGAAGAGTCTTTATAGAACTGCTCTGCTGTTATCTCTGAGCCATCCTGATTCTTAAACTCTTTACCATTTTTATACATAATATAGCGCATCTTTTTAGGATCACTCTCATCCGGAATAACAAAACCCACAACTTCATCACTGGCTCTGCTTAGGATTTCTCCCATTCTATCTTTTGTCATGGCCTGGCCAACCAACCCATCTTCAGAGAGCATTATAAGCTGTTTCTCACCTTGGTTAGTACCGGCCTCTCTATTATGGTCAAGTCTTGATACTGCAGCACCACCCAAGACAATAGTCTTACCGCCTCCAGCTCTATATTCAGTAGATATGCCATCTACAAGAAGGTTCATGGCCCTTACCTGGCCTGGCCTGTATTCTGGGAAACCTGCTGCTCTGCGCAGAGCATCCTGTATCTTAGAAGCTTCTAATAGTGGGGTATTTTCAAGAAGGTTTTTTGTATCAGGTGACATATTATTGACTATTAAGTTAAATAGGCGTCTGTCTGCTACTCTTAGTTGAGCAAGGTCACTTCTTGTCTCTGGTCTCATTCCTTCACCAGAGCTGACAGCTTCTGCTATACCTGTAATATAATCCTCAAGTCCTGCTACACGTATTATATCTGGCTCTTCCCCTTTAAATAACGACCGATAATTCTGCAACAGAGAAAGGGTCAATGTAAAGTTGCTATTTGTCATGCGTAGTCTCTCTGCCGATCCGAGTCCATTGAATGCTCTTACTAATGCGTCTATTCTCCTTACAAGTGTATCTGCACTATAATCAAAAAGTCCAATAAGAACTGGTATGTCTATATTAAAACCTTGGGTCTTATAATGTCTATAAAGATCATCTATTGCCTCAAGCTTAGCCTCTACTGTTTCGGTGCTTGCAAACTTTGCATATATCTTATATAGTCTCTCTCTGATCTCTTGTCTCTCTGCATCAGTAGCTGCTTGGTTATATTGGTCTGAAATCCATTCATACGTTCTGTTCTCTATAAGGC
>JABMRG010000151.1 GCA_013202935.1 Candidatus Omnitrophota bacterium | reverse complement strand
CTTTGCCCGATTCGGGAGTAATAAATCCATAACCTTTACTGTTATCAAACCACTTGACTGTTCCAGTTGCCATTATTTACTACACCTCCTTCTTTATATATTATAGTAAATAACAGCAGAATAAAAAGCCACAGGGTGAAGCTTTTTTACCTGTGGCTCAAGACTTCTATTCCCTCATTTACTACGTTGTATAGTATAACCCTATAGTAGCCATTTGTCAATCAAATTTTTACCAAGAACTAATTTTTAGCTAAAATTTAACTGTAAGTCCGCTACTTGCTGCCATCTCACCTATAAAACGGCCTTCAACATTGAAAACTATATTTTCAGGTGAGGTAAAGTCTAATCCTCCAATAAGAAGGAATTTATCTTTATTATCCGTATCGCCAATACTGTAATCTGTTCCACCAAAGGTGAATTTAGTATCAACAGCAGAATCAAAATACGCTAAGCCGACATACGGTATCAGGGAATAGACTGCAGCAGAGTTGTATCTGTCATAATTTAGTGGAAATTCCATGCTTATAATGCCTGTGATCTGCCATTGGGCTATCGTAAACTCCTCTGCGCTTACTGAACGTGATATACCTGATATTTCGGATTTCTGGATACCGGCGTCTGTGTATAGGTAATGGCCATCCAGGCTTAACTTAAGTTTATTATCAGGTATCTCAAATACATGTACCTTGCCACCGCCGCCTATGACAAGTCCCTCTTCTGCCTTTACTCTTAACTCCTGCCCCCCCTGATTCCAGAAAGTCCTTAGCGTTGAGACACCTAATGTTATATAGGGCTGTACTACTTCCGCGAATGTATAGCCTACCTTAAAAAGATACTGTTGTCCTTCCAGGTCTGCGCTTGTAGCAGCACCACTATCATCAAGGTCTCTATCAAATATCCACTCTCCATCAAAGCTAAGGGTTATAGGGCCATAGCCTGAGTCTTTAGTATTAAATATGCCTGGCCCGTATGGAATCTTTGGATCAGAAACATTTCCCGCGGTTGCTGCAAAAGCAATCTGCGCGTATAACAATATAATAATTAAGATAAGAACTCTTTTTAGCATCATACCCTCCTTCTTACATCATACTAAATATTATATTACACGGGTAAGCTGCTATCTTCAATAAAAAAAGAGTCAAATTGGATTATTTTTTTAAGGATGTACTATCAGATTTATACTAAACCTCTTTATGATATAAAGAGGCTATGGCTGGAAAAATTTGGATCGCTTGTAAGATTGACTCCCAGTTTTCTTAAACCGGCTTCATCACCAGGGGTAGGAATATGTGTCGTGTGAACCTCGCAGCCCTGTAGTTCCTTTAGTTTATCCATAGCAAGCTGCGCGCTGGGGTTGGTAGCTGCACTTATACTCAAGGCTATCAATGCTTCATCCAGGTCCAGGCTTATTGTCTTTACTCCGGAGATATCTTTTTTCAAGGTTCCGATAGACTCTATTATATTCGGAGACAAGAGGTGTATCTTATCAGGCATATCCGCGAGTTTCTTAATTGCGTTTAAGATAAGGCTGGTAGTTGCATGCATAAGAGGTGAGTTTTTGCCAATAACGATAGAGCCGTCCCGCAACTCTATTGCCGCGCCACAGAAGATACCCTCGTTACCTTTATTTTTAGCTTCTGCTTCCTTAGCTGCATCTCTGGCAGGCATAACAACCTTTCTGTCTTCAGGAAGAAGATTCACTTCCTTCATGATGGCTTCTATCCTATCAATAGTTCCTTTATCGGCAAAACCAATAGCATACTCGCACCTGTATCTAAAATAGCGCCTTATGATCTCCTGCTTAGCAGCCTCCTGCACAGCCTTATCATCGACAATACCAAAGCCTGCCCTGTTTACTCCCATATCTGTCGGGGATTTATAGAACGACTCAGCCCCTGTGATCTTCTCTATAATCTTCTTTAATACAGGAAACGCATCAACGTCACGGTTGTAGTTGATAGCTTTTTCCTTGTAGGCCTGGAGGTGAAAAGGATCGACCAGATTAAAATCCCTAAGATCTGCTGTTGCTGCTTCATATGCTACGTTTACAGAATGTTTAAGTGGTATATTCCAGATAGGAAAGGTCTCAAATTTCGCATACCCGCTCTTTAAGCCTTTTTTGTAATCATGATATAACATTGTAAGGCATGTTGCCAGCTTACCGCTTCCCGGGCCCGGGCCTGTGATAACAACAAGCGGGTGTTTCGTCTCTATATAATCATTCGCTCCATACCCACCATCGCTTACTATCAGGTCCGTGTCCGTAGGATAACCCTTGATATGCTTATGTGTATAGACCTTAACATTCCGGCGTTCAAGTTTATTCTTAAAAATATTGGCTGCAGGCTGGTCATTAAAACGTGTTATGACCACTGCTGTAACATCTATACCCCATTCCTTTAAGTCATCTATAAGCTTAAGCGCATCCGCATCATAAGTAATTCCAAAATCCGCCCTTACTTTCCTGCGCTCTATATCACCTGAATATATACAGAGTATAATATCCGCCTTGGACTTCAACTGCTGAAGTAACCTCATCTTTACATTGGGGTCAAAGCCGGGAAGAACCCTGGAGGCGTGATAATCAAATATGATTTTTCCGCCAAACTCAAGGTAGAGTTTGCTGTCAAACTGGCCTACCCTGTCAAGAATGGCTTTTGTCTGTTCCTTTAAATATTTTTCATTGTCAAAACCGATCCTTTTAGGCATAGTGAGTTCAGTTCTCCTTTTCCAAAATATCCTTTGACAGCCTCTTTGGGGGTTTAGTCGGATATACGCCGCTAAAACATGCTGTGCAGAATTCTCTCTTCGGCGAACCAATAGCTTTAAGCATACCATCAAGGCTTAAATATTTCAAGCTATTTAAACCAATAAAATCTCTTATCTGCCTTATCGTCTTTTTGGGCGCTATTAACTCTTTGGTTGTTGGAAAATCTATCCCATAATAGCAGGGTGATATAATAGGCGGACAGCTAACCCTCATATGAATCTCTTTTGCGCCTGCTTCGCGCAATGTCTTTACCCTGCTACGGCTTGTCGTACCCCTTACAATCGAATCCTCTACAATAAGAACTCGTTTCCCCTTCAACACTTCCCTTATGGGATTGAGCTTTACCTTGACCTTGAAGTCCCTGATATGCTGAGATGGCTGGATAAATGTCCTGCCCACATAGTGGTTTCGTATCATTCCGACTTCAAAAGGTATCTTTGACTCTTCTGCAAAGCCCAATGCGGCGGAGTTTCCTGAATCCGGTATAGGCATAACGATATCACAATCAGCAGGGGCCTCCTTTGCAAGCTGCCTGCCCAACTGTTTGCGTATCATATAGACATTCTTCTCAAAAACACTACTGTCCGGCCTGGCAAAATAGATATGTTCAAATATACAAAAGGCGCGCTTGTCCTTCTTTGGTAAATTAGCGCGCCTTAAGCCATCTTTGTCTATAAAAACAATCTCGCCGGGTTCAATGTCGCGGATATACTTTGCGTGAATCAGATCCAATGCGCAGGTCTCACTAGCCAGCACGTATGCCTGGCCTAACCTGCCTATGCATAATGGCCTAAAACCGTAAGGGTCTCTTGCCCCAATAAGCATACCGTCGACCATCATTACCAGGGAATAGGCTCCTTCTAGCCGCTGAAGGGTAGCCAAAAGGGTGGTCTTTTTACAATCTCTGCCACTTGAACGCGCCAGGAGATGGACTATTATTTCAGAATCCATAGTTGTCTGAAATATAGAACCTTCTTTTTCCATCTCACGCCGCAGTTTAAGCGCATTGGTAAGATTACCATTATGCGCTATCGCAATATGGCCGCCTTTATGCTTTGCAAGAAACGGCTGGATATTCTCTATACTGCTTGAACCTGTCGTCGAATAGCGGACATGGCCTAAGGCAACATTGCCCCGTAAGGACTTGAGGGATTTCTGGTCAAAGAGATCATTGACCAGGCCCATGCCCTGGCATTGCCTGATCTTTTTGCTATCGTAGGCAATGATCCCGGCACTTTCTTCGCCACGATGCTGAAGTGCATACAATCCAAGGTGTGTCAAAAGTGCCGCATCCTTGCTACCATAGACACCAAATATCCCACACATTACAAATTAACTCCGCTTTGCTCGTAATTTATCGTATATCTTTTATAACCTGGAAGGGATAGCGTTTCTCCAAGTGTCGCTTAAACTGTTCAGAGCAGCGTCGATGAGCACCTTGTCTCCGATTCCTATGCTAAGCTTATCGCCTCCAACCTCTCCTAAGGCCTGGCAAGGAACCGAGTTCTTCTTTGCGGTCTCCTCGAGCTTATTCAGATTATCCTTGCTGACAGAAACCACAATCCTTGAAGGTGCTTCACCAAATAGAAGCTCGTCCGTCCTTACATCGGCTGCCTCCAAGCTATCCAGCTTCACAGAGGCCCCGAGCATCTTGTCGCTGTTTGTTACGCACGATTCTGTGAGAGTAACAGCCAGGCCGCCTTCTGAGCAATCATGCGCAGAGTTTATTATACCTGCATCGATTGCGGAAAGAACGGTCTCGTGAAGTTTCTTCTCCTTATCTATGTCTATCTGCGGGTTGCCTTTCTTCTGTTTATGGACCAGGTACAGGTACTCACTTCCTGAAAGGTCTGTCTTGCTTTCGCCCAGCAGCACTATCGTATCGCCTTCATTCTTAAAATCCTGGGTTACGTGCCTGTCCACATCCTCGATAAGCCCGACCATGCCAACCATCGGCGTAGGGTCTATTGCGCCCTTAGGATTTTCATTATAGAAGCTGACGTTTCCGCTTATAACAGGGG
>JABMRG010000150.1 GCA_013202935.1 Candidatus Omnitrophota bacterium | reverse complement strand
CGAGCTGGATAAGTATCTTGCGATACTGTAGTTAAAAGGAATAAGAGATGTCGAAAGAATTGATCGAAAAAGCAAAAGAGAAGTTCGCTGCTATAATCAACGAACAACTCAAACGTGTCGAAGCGCTAAAGAAAGAGGCTGAGGATATAGACTATTCTGCTGTTTCGCCTATTATTATAGGTGTATGCTTTGGCGATGGTATTGGTGAAGTTATATCAAAGCATGCAGAGGGAGTCCTAAAGCACCTTTTAAAAGATGAGGTAGCAAGCGGCAAGGTCAAGTTTAAAGAGATCGCAGGTCTTACTATTGAAAACAGGGCGAAACATAAGAAGGCTATCCCAGATGATGTGCTAAAAGAGCTTAAAGCCTGCCATGTTATACTCAAGGGCCCTACAACAACACCGCAAGCAGGCGGCAAATGGCCAAATATTGAAAGTGCAAATGTAGCTATGCGCAGGCATCTCGACCTATTTGCAAATGTAAGGCCTGTGCGTATTCCCAAGGAGGATATAGATTGGTGTTTCTTTCGTGAAAACACAGAAGGTGCCTATATACTTGGCTCCAAAGGCTTTGACGTATCTGATGATATAAGTATAGATTTTAAGGTGATTACTGAGCAAGGTGCTGAACGGATTATAAGAATGGCCTTTGAATATGCAAAAAATAATAATATCGACCGCGTAACAGTTGTTACCAAGTCCAATGTTGTAAAGACAACTGACGGCAGATTCTCCAAGGTCGCATTCCGCATAGCAAAGGAGTACCCGAAGATCAAACTGGATGAATGGTATATAGATATTATGACAGCAAAGCTTCTCGACCCTGCAAGAAGAAGGGATTTTAAGGTAATTGTACTGCCAAATCTTTACGGCGACATATTAACTGATGAGGCGGCACAACTTCAAGGAGGAGTTGGCACAGCAGGCAGCGCAAATATAGGAAGGCGCTGGTCTATGTTCGAGGCTATCCATGGAAGCGCCCCGCGCATGGTAGAAGAAGGGCGTGACAAATTTGCAGACCCAAGTTCTATGATAAGGGCAAGTGCCATGCTTCTGCGTCATATAGGTTATCCTGAAAAGGCCGAAAGAGTAAATCTGGCACTAGACCGATGTAGCGGAAATGAAAAGGCAAAAATTACAGGAAGGGAAACGGGTATAACAGGAGAAGAGTATACAAAGTACATATTGTCACAGGTTGACTAAAGAAAAGGCCTTGACTTTTACAGAAACTGTGGTATACTTATATAGAAATAAGGCACAGAGAGTGTGCTGATGCAATGAGGCGTTCGCTGAGAACGCCTTTCTTATTTGGCATAGAGTTTGCTGAGCGTGAGCGAAAAATAAATAAGTTTTTTCGCTTGACATAAATTTATTTTATGTTATATTACATGAAATGTGTGAAATGTGACAATGGCGTCTTTTATCAGGGATAAAAAGACGCCATTTTTTATGCCTGCGAGGCTTAAATATGAAGATACTAAGTAAAGAGATTATAGCAAAAGACAAAGATAAGGATACGCAGATTACGAAATTTGTAGTCGAGGCGCCCCTTATTGCTGCGAAAGCACAACCTGGACAATTTATTGTGGTTATGGTGTCTGAGGAGGGCGAGAGGATTCCTTTGACAGTTGTTGACAAAGACACGACCAAGGGCTCCATTACTTTGATTGTTCAGGAAATAGGTTTCAGCACAAAGCTTTTGGGAGGATTAAATACCGGTGATTCTCTATATGCTCTGGTAGGGCCCATGGGCCATGCTACGGAGATGAAAAAATATGGCAGAGTAATTATTGTAGGTGGTGGTGTTGGTATAGCTGAGATATATCCTGTAGCAAAGGGGTTCAAAGGTGCCGGTAATCATTTAACTACTATATTAGGCGCACGAACAAAAGACCTGCTCATTTTGGAAGAGGAGCTGAAAGCGGCCTCTGACGAGATCCATATTGTTAGTGACGATGGCTCTTACGGCAAAAAAGGCTTTGTCACCGATACACTGAAAGAGCTTTTAGGCCAAGGACTAAAAACTAACAACTACGAACTAATATATGCTGTCGGACCGATCCCTATGATGAAGGCGGTCTCGAATCTGACAAAGGAATATAATGTTAAGACGATTGTTTCACTTAATGCACTTATGGTAGATGCGACCGGAATGTGCGGTGGCTGCCGCGTAAAGATAGCTGATGAAGTTAAGTTCAGCTGTGTTGATGGCCCGGAATTTGACGGGCATATTGTCGATTGGGATGAGCTGGAGAAGAGAACAAAGGCATATTCTGATAAAGAAGAGCACATTTGCAGGTTGAGGCAGAGATGAAGAAGGAATCTGTAATGCCAAGAGAGCAGGAGCCCTTAAAAAGGACAGAAGACTTTCGTGAAGTGGTCTCTGTATATAATGAAGCAGAGGCCCTTGACGAAGCGCAGAGGTGTATTCAGTGTAAAGACCCTGCTTGCATATCCGGATGCCCTGTAGGCATTGATATAAAGAAATTTATAGCGCAGACAGTAGAAAAAGATTATAAAGGCGCATACTTTACAATAAGAGAGAAGAACGACTTTCCTTCTATGTGTGGAAGAGTTTGTCCTGCTGAGTATCAGTGCAGAAAGACCTGCGTATTTACTAAAAATGGCGAGCCATTTGCATCGGAGAAGGCGATAAATGTGCATTTCCTGGAGAGATTCATCGGCGATTATGGCATGGAGAATAAGTTGGAACTTCCTGCAGCTAAGGATGAGAGGCTTACGAAGTTCAAGGTTGCAGTTGTCGGTTCAGGCCCTGCCGGCTTATGCTGCGCAGGAGAGCTTGCAAGGGTTGGCGTGAAGGTTGTTGTCTTTGAGGCGCTTCATAAGCCTGGCGGAGTTCTCCGCTACGGCATACCACCTTTTAGGCTTCCTCAGGATACTTTGGATTTTGAGATAGATTATTTGAAGAAGTTGGGTGTTGAGATTGTCCCCAATATTATAATAGGAAAGACCAAGTCTCTGGATGAACTTTTTGATGAAGGCTATTCTGCTGTATTTTTAGGCCTTGGGGCTGGCACACCCTCATTTTTAAAGGTAGAAGGTGAAAATCTATGCAATGTCTATTCAGCAAATGAATTCCTAACAAGAGTAAATCTGATGGGAGCATACAAGTTCCCTGAATATCATACTCCGGTAAACGTAGGAAAGCATATTGTTGTTATAGGTGGCGGCAATACTGCTATGGATGCGGCAAGAGTAGCGTTTCGTTTACAGAAGATAAACAATATTGAGCCCAATGTCAGCGTATTTTACAGGCGCACAGAAAACGAGATGCCGGCAAGGAGGCTTGAGATACACCATGCGAAAGAAGAAGGCATAAATTTCAATTTTCTGATACAGCCTACAGGATTTTCAGGTGATGAGGATGGTTGCGTTAAGAAGATAACTGCCCTAAGATGTGAACTTGGTGAGCCTGACTCAAGCGGAAGGCGCCGCCCAGTACCTATTGAGGAAAGCGAGTTTGAAGCAGATTGTGATGAGGCTATTATTGCAGTAGGGCTTAATGCCAACCAGGTACTTATAAAGGCAACCCCTGGCTTGGAGGTCGATAAGTGGTCAGACATTATTGTTAACAAAGAGACTATGGAGACCTCGATAAAGAAAGTCTATGCTGGTGGCGATATCGTCGGTGGTGAAGGCACAGTAATAGAAGCAATGGGGATGGCAAAAAGAGCATCCCGTTCAATAATAGATTATCTTTTACATCAATGAGGCTGTAGGAGGTAAAAGAAAAAGAAAGGGAGATATCCAAAAATGACAGGAGGTATTATAAT
>JABMRG010000149.1 GCA_013202935.1 Candidatus Omnitrophota bacterium | reverse complement strand
GACTTACCTTCCATAAGAATATTCCCCCAGCTTGGTATGGGCGGCTGGACACCGAATCCTAAAAAACTGAGTGAAGACTCAACCAATATTGCTGCAGCTACACCCAAAACCGCGCTTACTAATACCGGCGCTATCGCATTAGGTATAAGGTGTCTTAGAATTATCCTAAAGTCACTTGCACCTAATGCACGGGCTGCCAGTATAAATTCTCTCTCTTTTAAACTTAGGATCTCAGCTCGTATAAGCCGCGCCACACCCATCCATCTTGTAATACCTATAATAATCATTACATTTATAATATTTGGCCCCAAAATAACAGCTACTGCAAGTATCAAGAAAAAGGATGGAAAGCAGAGCATTATATCAACAAACCTCATCAGTATGTTGTCTATCCCTCCTCCATAGTAGCCGGCTATCGAACCTACTATAAGCCCTATAAGAACGGCTATGCCTACTGAGATAAAGCCTATATAGAGTGATATCCGTGCACCATAAATCATCCTGCTAAATACATCCCTACCAAGATAGTCTGTGCCAAAGAGATGTTCAACAGAAGGCGCAAGTAATGCTGATTTGATATTTACTTCGAACGGATCATATGGAACAAGCAAAGGCGCTAATAGTCCTACTACAACTAGCAATCCAATTATTATTGCACCAAAAAACGTCAGCTTGTTTTTAGTTAGCTTTTTCATAACGTATCCTTGGATCAACTAATGCATATGATAGATCAGCCAACAGATTACCTATAAGGGTAAGAACCGCACTAATAATCAAGAGGGCCATTATAACATTAATGTCTCTAGACATTGCTGACTCATAATATAGCCTGCCTATCCCTGGTATACCAAATATAGTTTCAAATATAACACTCCCACCGATAAGGCCTGGGATAGATAGGCCTAATATTGTTACAACAGGCAATACTGCATTCTTAAGCGCATGTTTGTATATGACTGTCTGTTCAGGTAAACCTTTAGCTCTTGCGGTCCTTATATAATCCTTATGCAATACCTCTAACATGTTGCTACGCATATAGCGGCTCATACCAGCTAATCCGCCAAAGGCTGAGACAAAGACAGGCAAGACAAGATGTTTGGCAATATCCGTAAATTTACCAATAGCCGATAAATTATCAAAATCCAGTGATGCAACCCCCTGGACAGGCAGCCATCCTAATTTTATGCCGAATAAGGACATTAGTATTAATGCCAGCCAGAAGCCCGGCATTGCAAAGCCAATAAACACAAATACGGTCATTGAGCGGTCATACAGAGAATTCTTCTTTACCGCACTTGATATACCTAGCGGTATTGCTATCAGCAGTATTAAGAATATAGAGAGAATATTAATAAGGAAGGTTATTGGTATGCGTTCTGCTATCTTTACTATTACCTTTCTTCCATCGCGTCCATAACCAAAATCACAGGTAAGCATGCCTTTTAGCCAGATCCCATAATGGATAACAATCGGCTTATCAAAATGCTCCTGCTCAATAAATCTCTGCCGAGCTTCTAATGAGACCTTAGGATTTAAGGCTGTAGCAAGTTCTACTGGTCCACCTGGAGCAAGGCGAATAACTGCAAAGGAGATTAGAGAAATGCCAAGCAACATCGGTATTATTGCTATGAGCCGTCCTTTAATATATCTTCTCATCTCTTATATTTCTGCTGTTTTAGCGGAACGTACCATTTGATAAAATTATATCCGATACCAGCCGGTGCAGGAAGAATATTTTTAAATCGCTTATGAACTATGGGTAAGCTATCAGCAACCCATAGAAACATGTAGGGTTGTTCATCATAGAGCACTCTTTGCATCTTATGATAAATTTCAGCCCTTTGGTTCTGGTCGAATATACGTCTTCCTTCTTCCAATAATCTATCAACCCCTTCATTCTTATATAGTATAAAATTAAACTCCCCTTCTTTAATCTTTGAGGAATGCCATATATCATAAGAGTCCGGATCACGTCCTAGGCCCCAGCCCAAAAGCACTGCCTCAAACTTTCTCTTATTAATAACCTCCGTGATAAATACGCTCCATTCAAGAATCTTTATCTTCACTTTTATGCCTATCTCTGAGAGGCTACGCTGTATTATCTCAGCTGCGCGCCTGCGCTCATCATTTCCCTGATTTGTTATTATTGTAAACTCGAAGGTTTTGCCGTTTTTATCAAGCCAGCCATCTTTGTCGTTATCTATCCAGCCGGCCTGTAATAAGAGCTGCCTTGCTCTTTCCGGATTATAGGCAGCAGGCACTACATCTTTATTATATGCCCATGACTCAGGCACAAAAGGCCCGGTGCAAACTCTACCAAGGCCCATAAGTACGCCATCTATTAAGGATTGCTTATCCACGGCAAGGTTGAGCGCTTGCCTTACTCTTTTATCCTTAAATTTTTCATCTAAGAGATTATAACCGAGGTACGTATAGCCAAAGGCTGGATACCTAAATTTATTATAGTGAGTTTTGAAGAAATTATTATCGGTCTGCCTTTGATATTGCAGGGGGGCAAGCCCCATCATATCAACTCCTTCAGCCTGAATCTCTAAGAACATGGTAGCATTGTCAGGGATTATTCGGTAGATATATCTGTCTATAAGGGAGCGGCCTTCAAAATAGTCCTCATTTGAAACCAGATCAATACGCTCACCGCTTTTCCATCTTATGAACTTATACGGACCTGTGCCTATAGGGTTACGGCCGTATTTGGTAGTATTCAGATCCTCACCTTTAAGAATATGCTTTGGCATAATCCACATACCCCATGATGAAAGCGCTGGAGAGAATGGCTCGCCATATATTACCTTTACTGTATGCGGGTCAAGGACCTCGAGCTTCTCTATCTTTAAGAAATCGCCACTGTAAGGTGTCCTTACATCTGGATCTATCAGCTTCTCATATGTGAATTTAACATCCTCAGCTGTAAATGGTACACCATCATGCCATTTAACATCTTTTCGAAGGCGGAATAATATAATCTTACCATCCTCTTCTATCTCCCAGCTTTCAGCAAGTTCTCCAACGATGTTTAAGTCCTTATCATATTTGATAAGGCCGCTATAGACCAGCCCGCAAATATCATGTGAGGCTGAGTCAGAAGCAACTATAGGTATCAACGTAGTAGCATCACCTATAGAACCTATTACAATAGCATCACCGTAGGCTGGGCTGCCTGGTCTGTTATAGTCTATACCTGCAGTGCGAGTGCTACAGCCTGAAATATAAAATAAAAGGACCGCTGATAATATCAGCGGCCTTATATGTTTTTTTCGCCTTATCTGCATATTAATATTTAAGAACAGTTCTTGAACTTATTTCCCTGAGAAATCCTGTTTTTCTTCTTCAGTTGCAGGGCGGGTCTCTTCCTTTACAACTGTCTCCTCGCCTGTCTCAGGATTAATCTTGACCTCTTTTATAGTAACTGTCTCAGGTGAAAAATTCTTAGTGGCTTGAGATGCTTCTTCAGCAACAGGGGCTATCTTTACACCCTCCATAAGAGACTTCTTTCTTTTGCTCGATAAGATAGCAAGTGAAAGTGCAGTGCACAAGAAAAGAATAGCACTTGCGGTTGTGGCCTTGGTAAGAAAATCTGCTGTCTTCTGGCCGAATATTGTCGTCTGGGATGAACCACCTCCGCCAAAGGTATCTGCAAGGCCTCCACCTTTTCCTGCTTGAAGCAGGATAACAGCAATAAGTACCAGAGATACGATTATATGAATAACCAGAATAAATATATACATTTTAAGTTACCGCTCCTTTCACGATCCCAGTAAAGGAATCTACCTTTAAGCTTGCGCCTCCTACAAGTGCGCCATCTACATCCTCTTCTGATATAAGATCTTTTATGTTGTCCGGCTTAACGCTGCCGCCGTACTGTATCCTTGTATTATTAGCTACCTCTTCATCAAATAGATCTTTTAGCAGGCCCCTTATGTACTTATGAACCTCCTGGGCCTGGTCAGGAGTAGCATTTTTACCTGTACCTATTGCCCAGACAGGCTCATACGCTATTGTAACATTTGCCATATTCTCCTTTGAAAGCCCTTGTAAAGAACCTTCAATATGGTCCTTTATTACATCGAATGTCCTATTGGCTTCTCGCTCCTCCAGGCTCTCTCCAACACAGACTATGGGTAGGAGACCTGCATTTAATGCCGCTTTTGTCTTCTTGTTTACTGTCTCATTTGTCTCGTTGAAGTACTTCCTTCTCTCGGAATGGCCTATTATACAATAGCTTGCACCAACATCTTTTAGCATCTGTGGCGAAATCTCACCTGTAAAAGCACCTTTCTCTTCCCAATATACATCCTGGGCCCCGAGCGCTATATTTGAATCGATTAAAAGCTCATTTACATCTGAGAGGGCTGTATAGGTAGGGCAGACTACAATATCAACAGAATCTACATCTGCCAGGTTCCTATTTAATCCATTTACAAGCTCAACAGCCTCATTTATAGTATTATGCATCTTCCAGTTGCCAGCAATAATAGGTCTTCTCATCTTCGATTACTCCTCACTTATCACTTAAGGCAGCAATGCCGGGCAAGGCCTTGCCTTCTAGATATTCTAATGATGCCCCACCGCCAGTTGATATATGTGACATCTTATTTGCTACTCCGAACTTAGAAACAGCTGCCGCAGTATCACCTCCACCTATTACTGAGGTAGCACCTGAGTTGGCAATAGCAATAGCTAATGTCTTTGTTCCGGTAGCAAATTTGTCGTTTTCAAAAATGCCTACAGGCCCATTCCAAACAATAGTCTTTGCCTGTAATAGCCTTTCCTTGTAAAGTTCTATTGTTTTTTGACCTATATCGACACCTATCCATCCTACAGGAATATTCTCATCAGGCGTAGGGTTGACATGGTTGGCAGTCTCTATGCAGTCAGTAACTATATGGTCTATTGGCAAAAGTATATCAACACCTTTTGACTTTGCCTTATCAAGAATCTTATTTACAGTATCTATCATCTTATCTTCAACGCGTGATGAACCGATATCTACGCCTTTTGCCTTTAAGAATGTATAAGCCATTGCCCCGCCTATTAGTATACTATCGGCTTTCTCCATCATGTTTTCAATAACAGGAATCTTATCAGCTACTTTTGCCCCGCCCAAGATAAAAACAAAAGGCTTTTCAGCACCGGTCAAGACCTTTTGAAAATAGCCTATCTCCTTCTCAACCAAAAATCCTGAAGCTGATTCGAGATAGTGAGTTACTCCCTCTGTTGATGCATGGGCCCTGTGGCATGTGCCGAACGCATCATTTACAAATATATCCCCTAAAGATGCTAGTTCCTTGGCAAATTTAGGATCATTATCAGTCTCTTCTTCGTGGAATCTTAGGTTCTCAAGCATAAGAACTATGCCATCATCCATGTTTGAGGCAGCCTGTTTTACCTTGCCTCCTATGCAGTCATCAAGCATCTTAACAGGTACTTTTAGTAGTTCGCTTAATCGTTCAGCAGTAGGTTTTAGGCTAAATTCTGGCCTTTTTTCACCCTTGGGCCTGCCCAAGTGGCTCATAAGTATAAGCTTTCCATTCCTATTAAGAACATAACTAATTGTCGGAAGTGCTGCCTGTATCCTATTGTCATCTGTTATCTTCAAACTTTTATCAAGCGGCACATTGAAGTCTACGCGCATAAGCACACGTTTGCCTGCAAAATCCACGTCTTTGATTGATTTTTTGTTCATAGGTTGTCCCTGTTACTTCAGACTTATTACTTTAGCATGTATTTAATAAGGTCTACCAGTCTACAGCTGTAGCCCCACTCATTGTCATACCATGAAAGAACTTTTACCATCTTGCCAATTGCAAATGTCTGCTCAGCGTCAACAATAGAAGAGAGTGGATTTTTCTTAAAATCAATCGATACTAAGGGTTCTTCGCATACTCCAAGAATGCCTTTAAGTTTACCATTTGCTGCATCTTTCAATGCGTTGTTTACCTCTTCCTTTGTAACTTCCTTTCCGGTCTCAAGCACAACGTCAACGATAGAGACTGTTGGTGTAGGCACCCTTATTGCAAGTCCGTCCAATTTGCCTTTTAGGTCTGGGATAACAAGGCCAACCGCTTTGGCAGCTCCTGTAGTTGTTGGTATCATAGATAATGCTGCTGCACGGGCACGACGTAAGTCCTTATGTGGAAAGTCGAGTATCCTCTGGTCATTCGTATACGAGTGGATTGTGGTCATAAGGCCTTTCTCTACCCCAAAGGCATCCTTTATAACCTTTACGGCGGGTGCGATACAGTTTGTCGTGCATGATGCATTGGATACTATATTGTCTTTAGAGGCATCATACTGTTCTTCATTTACACCAAGCACAAACGTAGGAACATCATCACCCTTGGCAGGGGCTGATATTATAACCTTCTTTGCACCTGCGGTTAAGTGTGCGCCTGCGGTTTTTGAATCCCTGAATATACCTGTAGACTCGACTACTAAATCGACTCCCAGGTCTCCCCATGGAAGCTTGGCAGGGTCTTTTTCTGCAAAGACCTTTATTCTTTTACCATCGACTACTAGCGCTTCTCCATCTGCCCTTATCTCATTCGGCAATATGCCAAAATTAGAGTCGTACTTTAAAAGAACAGCGAGCGTCTGGGCATCTGTTAAGTCATTTACCGCAACAATATCTATGCCCTTTACTCCCTGTTCTAATACTGACCGAAATACCAAACGTCCTATTCTCCCAAAACCGTTAATACCTACTTTTACTGCCATCTGTTCTGTTCCTCCTCTTTTAAACTTTAGCTTCTCTTAAGATCTTGCTTGCCGTCTCTGGTGACGTAGCATTTATATAAAACCCTGTTCCCCATTCAAAACCGGCTATCTTGCTCAACTTAGGCATTACCTCAACATGCCAGTGATAATACTCCTGTATACCATGATTGCCGTTTAAGGGAGTGGTGTGAATAATAAAGTTATAAGGCGCATCTTTTAATGCAACCTTTATTCTCATAAGCACGTCTTTGAGTATCTTTGCAAAATTTACAATCTCTGAATCACTTATATCAGTAAAGTATGGGTTATGCACCTTTGGCATTATATGCATTTCAAAAGGTGAGCGCGAAGCAAAAGGAGAGAAGGCTACAAAATCATCATTTTCTGAGATCTCCCTATGGCAGTGCTCTATTTCCTGCTTTGCAATATCACAGAATACACACCTCTCTTTGTAATCAAAATAACGGTGTGCACACTCAAGCTCTTCCATTACACGTTTTGGTATGATAGGCAAGGATATCAACTGTGTGTGGCTATGCTCCAGTGATGCGCCTGCGGCCAAACCATAATTCTTAAAGATCAGAACATACTTAAAACGTTCATCCTTGCCAAGCTCTATGCTTCTTCTTTTATAAACACGTATAACTTTCTCTATTTGCTCGACACTTAAATCTGCCAACTGCTTATCGTGATCTATATCTTCTATAATAACCTCATGCTCACCTATGCCATTCATCATATCAAACATGCCAACACCTTGCCTGTCAGGGCCAGGCTCATTTTTTAAGGCAGGGTATTTATTCGGGACCGTACGTGTTTCCCAGCCAGGCGTATCAACAGCAGTTTTGGTTGGGCGGTCCGCATCAATTTCAGGAGGAGTCATCTTCTCATTCTCGGGGCAAAAAGGACATGTCCCGCCTTTTATAACAGGGCTCTCTATATCGTAGCCATCAGGCCCGAGATCCTTTTCAGTACTGATAATAACCCAGCGTGCTGTCATCGGGTCAAGTCTTAAGTCTCCCATCTTAAACCTTTACCTCCACTTCCCGCAAATACTTTGTTGCTTCTTCAGGCGGAGTGGGATTTATATAGAATCCTGTTCCCCACTCAAAACCTGCTACCCTTGTTAAGCGGGGTATTATCTCTATATGCCAGTGGTAATCCTGATCAATCGTTGACCAGTATCCTGCCTTGGTGCGCCTATAGGGTGCTGTATGTATAATGTAGTTATAAGGAGGGTCTGCTAATAGCTTGTTCATCCGAAGGAGCAACTCCTTCAGTATAGTTGCAAGACCTGTTATCTCATCCCCTTCAATACTTGTAAAATCAGCGCTATGTTTCTTGGGGAGTATCCATGTCTCAAATGGAAATCTTCCTGCAAATGGCGCAATTGCTACAAAACCGTCTATATCAAGTATAAGGCGCTTCTTATCATCAAGCTCCTGCGATACAATATCACAGAAAACACATCTGTCTTTGTACTCGAAGTACTTTCTTGACCCCTCAAGCTCTCCTTTTACACTTTTAGGGCACGCTGGAAGAGCTATCAACTGACTGCGACAGTGTTTTATCTTTGTAGAGCCAGCTGCGGGCTTATAATTCTTAAAGATTAAAACATACTTAAAGCGCTTATCTCCTTCAAGATCAGTAACCCTCTCCTTATATGCCCTAATAACATTGGCTATCTGACCAGGCTCCAATGAACTAAAATCATTTATATGTTCCGGAGTCTCAATTATAACCTCATGGGCACCAACACCACGCATCATATCATATATACCATGCGGCTGCTTATTAAGGTTCCCTTCTATGCGCAGAACCGGAGCCCTACTCGGCACAACCCTTACTTCCCAACCAGGTTTATCAGCTTCTGTCTTCTCTTTCCTGATAGAGCGTATCTCAGGTGGAGTAAGGTTCTCATTACCTACACAGAATGGACATGGTTTAATCTCGTCCATATCTGAAGGCTCCAGATTAAAATCATTGGGCCTCTTAGCGCGCTCTGTTGCTATTATGACCCAACGGCCTATAACAGGGTCTTTACGTAGTTCGGGCATGGGAGTTTACCGTCATTGCGAGGAGCAAAGCGACGAAGCAATCTCAACAACTGAGATCCTTCGGATACTTTGTATCCTCAGGATTAAATTCGGCCATACATTTTACATCACTAAAGTTCTGTAAAATGTGGCCTTATTCAAATTAGAGGATATTATAACATATAGTCTTAGAAGTGCAAGCGATTTTTTCACCTTTACTGCTGTATTACTATGCCTTAGAAGCCTTTGCAGCAACCGGAGCAGGACCTTACGTATTGCCTATACCTTCTGCCTTCGCAGTGCTGGTTTCTTATATAAATAACAACCCATGCTACAACTTTATCAAAAGCAGTGGCAGTGATATAAAAGCAGCGATAGCATTTTTTAGCGTTTTTTGAAATAATGTCAATGAGCGCGCCTTAGCGCGAAGCAAAAACTATGTTTG
>JABMRG010000148.1 GCA_013202935.1 Candidatus Omnitrophota bacterium | reverse complement strand
GTCTTCGACCGATGGGCTCAGACATAGTTTTTGCTTCGCGCTAAGGCGCGCTCATTGGCATTATTTCAAAAAACGCTAAAAAATGCTATGGCTGCTTTTATATCACTGCCACTGCGAAAGCAAAAAAGCCTATGCACTGCTGCCGGCAAAGGTATAACAAACTTATAAGGAAAATTAGCATATGAAACGAATAGTATTCTTAGACAGAGACGGTGTGATTAACAAAAATCCAGTGTATTTGGATTATATAAGGAAGCCATCACAGTTTAAATTCCTGCCTGGTGCAGAAAAGGCTATCAGGCTGCTCACTGAAGCTGGTTTTGATATATATGTTGTATCAAACCAGTCGGGTGTGGAAAAAGGGCTTTTTACGAGGCAGGACCTTAAGGCGATAAATGATAAGATGATTAAAGCTGTTGAGGCTTCCGGGGGCAGGATACTAAAGTCATATTACTGCACCCATCTTACTGTGCAGAATTGTTCATGCAAAAAGCCAAAGACAGCATTTATCAAGAAGGCTATAGGCAAGAGAAGAGTTGACCGCAAGAACTCATATTTTATCGGAGATACGGAAAGGGATATTATTGCAGGAAAACGGGCAGGCCTAAGAGCGATAGCTGTCCTCTCCGGTTATACAAAGAAGAAGGATATAAGAGGCTGGAAAGCAAAGCCTGACTTTATAGCGAAAAACCTTCTGAAAGCAGTCAAGGAGATAATAGTATGAAGCCATTATTAGAACGTTTAAAGGAAGAAGTCCTTGTTTGTGACGGGGCTACAGGAACAGAGCTTATTGCCAATGGTATGCCACAAAGTGCCTGTCCTGATCTCTGGGGTGTCAAGAATCACCGAATACTAAGCTCCATACATAAGGCATATGTTGAGGCAGGCGCAGATATGATAACGACAAATACCTTTGGTGCTAATAGTATAAAACTTAAAGTATTTAATCTTGAGAGAAAGATAGCAGATATCAATAAAAGAGCAGTTGAGATTGCGAAGAAAGCAGCTAAAGATAGAGCATATGTACTTGGAGATATCGGGCCGTGTGGCAAGTATTTAAAGCCTGCTGGTGAAATAGAACCAGAGGATATGAGAGATAACTTTAGAGAGCAGGTAAAACTGCTGTATGGCGCGGGAGTAGATGGTATTATATTAGAGACGATGTCTGATATGGAAGAGCTGAAGGCCGCAATAATGGCGGTTAAAGAGAGTGTGAAGCTTCCACTTATAGCAAGCATGACGTTTCAAAAGACCCAAGCCCGAGGCTACAGGACCACTTCAGGCATAAGTATACCGCAGTTTGTAGATGAGAGTTTACTTGCAGGCTGCGATGTGATAGGAACAAACTGTACACTTACAGCTGATGATATGGTTGGCCTGATAGCAGAGATAAGAAAGTTAGGCACAGCGTTCTTAATAGCTCAGCCCAATGCAGGCATGCCAAAGATTGTTGAGGAAAAACCAGTCTATGAGGAGTCACCAGATAAATTTGCGGAATACATACCCGAACTGATTGGAGCAGGCGCAAATATAATCGGTGGTTGCTGTGGTACTACCCCGGAACATATACGCAAGGTCAGGCAGAGAATCAGTACCTAACTATGAAAAAAATCCTAATCATTTACGCATCTGCTGGTAATGGCCATAAGAAAGCGGCAGAAGCGGTATATAAAGAGTTTTTAAGAATAAAAGACCCAAACATTGAGGCTATGCCTATAGACTCCTTGAATTATACAACTCGTTTTTTTAAATTTTCATACAAAAGAGTATATATTATCTTGATAAAGTACCTTCCCTGGCTTTGGGGCTTTTTTTACCATATACTAAACAACAGGTTCTTCTATCAGATAGCTAAACCGTTTCGTTTTGTTGTCAATAGATTAAATTCAAAGAGGCTTCAGGAGTTTCTTGTGAAGGAGAACTTTGATGCAGTTATATCTACGCATTTTTTTGCTACTGATGTAATATCACGCTTAAAAGGTAAAGGAATATTATCTTTACCCCTTATCAATATAATAACAGACTTTGAATTTCATCTATATTGGTTGGCAAAGAATGTAGATAAGTATATTGTTACTGCAGATTTTGTGAAGCAAGAGGCTGTAGAAAGAGGGATTGCGCAGGATAAGATCCTAGTCTATGGAGTACCAATACGCAAAGAATTCACTGCCAATATTGCAAAGAGTGTCGCAAGAGAAAGCTTAGGCCTTGATAATGATAAGTTTACCATACTTATTATGGGTGGAGGGCTTGGAGTAGGCCCTCTCAAAGAGATAGTAGTGGATATGCAGAGTTTGATCTTTGATTGTCAGATTATCGTAGTATGCGGACATAATAAAAGACTTCTATCTGAACTGAAGGCAGCTAAGGGTAATTTTAAGAAGCAGGTTCAACTAGTAGGTTTTTCCCACAACATGGACCTGATAATGGCAGCAAGCAATATAATGGTCAGCAAGACAGGAGCACTGACTGTAGCTGAAAGCTTAAGTCGGGAACTCCCTATAATTAATATTAGCCCCATACCAGGCCAGGAGATGGGAAATCTGAAATTTTTATTAGGAGAGGGAGTAGGTTTTAAATTAAAAAGTATTATTGGGCTAAAGGCCAAGATTGAGGAGTTCTATGAGATGACTAAGGCCTCAGGTGCACTTAAAACGAAAATCGGCAAATTAAGCAGGCCACATGCTGCAAGCGATATTGTTAAACTGACCCTGGAGATGATAAGATGAGCGGAAAATCCCTAAGTGGCATAATAAAAGATATTAAGAATTTTATAGCTCTTGAAAAAGAATCAGGCCTTGATGAAGTTATGCTGACTAGTATTTTGAAAAGCAAGAGTGAAACTAAAGGAGAGTCTGGCCCTATATTGCTTGATAAAAAAGAGAGGCTAAAGGCTTTAGAGGAACAGGCCTTAGGGTGCAAAGAGTGCGATTTGTCAGAATCACGAAGAAATGTTGTCTTTGGGCAGGGCAATCCCCATGCCTCGCTCTTATTTATAGGAGAAGCACCTGGTATGGAGGAGGATATACAGGGAAAGCCTTTTGTAGGCAGGGCAGGGACACTACTTACCAAAATCATAGAGGCGATCGGGCTTAAGAGGGAGGATGTATATATAGCCAACTGCCTTAAGTGCCGTCCAGCACAAAATCGCAATCCTCTTCCGTCAGAGATTATAGCTTGTAGAAGCTTCTTTATGAAGCAGATCGAGATCATAGAACCGAAGGTAATATGTTGCCTTGGTAAGTTTGCAGCTCAGACACTTCTTATGACAGATGAATCCATAACGCGATTAAGAGGAAAATTCTACAATTTCGAAGATACGAAAGTCATGCCGACTTTTCATCCAGCCTATCTATTGCGCAACCCCCAGGATAAACGACTCGTCTGGGAAGACATGAAAAAAGTCCGAGACCACCTAAAACAATCACCAGCATGAAAACAGCGACAGCACCAAAACTATACGCTAAGATACTGCTTAAGTTGCCTATCGATACTCCGTTTGATTATGAGGTGCCTAAGAGGTTTGAGAATGAGGTAGCAGTAGGCAAAAGGGTATGGGTCAACTTTGGCCCACGAAAGTTAATAGGCTATGTAGTGGGTACTTCATCGACTACAGATGTAGAAAAGACAAGGCCTATACTCGGGCTGATAGACAGCGAGCTTATACTGAATGATGAGATACTTAAATTGACAAAAGAGATCTCTGAGTACTATCTCTGTTCATGGGGAGAAGCTATTGATGCGGCTGTACCATCAAGCTTGAAAAGAGGAAAGACATCTGTCAAATCAAGAGTAAAAGATGAGCATGAATCTATAACCCCTAGTACCCATCTAAAACCTACCGAAGAACAGGAGAAGGCACTAAGGTCAATATATAAGACCATAGATGAGGATAAGTATCAGACATTCCTGTTACATGGCATAACTGGGAGCGGCAAGACAGAGGTTTATCTTCAGGCTATAGGCAAGATATTAGAAAAAGGTGGCTCATGCATTGTTTTGGTGCCTGAGATATCCTTAACCCCACAGGCTGTAGAGAGGTTTAAGTCACGTTTCCAGGAAAGAGTAGCTCTATTCCATAGCCGCTTAACTGCTGGCCAAAAGTACAGAGAGTGGAAAAAGCTAAAAGATGGAATCTGTCATATAGTTGTCGGCGCACGCTCTGCGATATTTTCGCCTATTAAGAATCTCGGGCTTATAATAGTAGATGAAGAACATGATACTTCTTATAAGCAGCAGGATGCACCCAGGTATAATGCTGTAGACGTTGCTATAATGAGGGCAAAGCTAAATAATGCTGTTGTGATTTTAGGAAGCGCAACACCTTCTTTAGAGTCTTCCTATAAAGGAAAGAATAAAGAATATAAACTGCTTCAGCTCCAAGAGCGTATTGAAAAACGTCCTCTTCCAAAGGTGAGGATTCTGGACATGAGGCAGGAGCTTATTGAACGCAGACGAAGAAGAATAATATTCTCCCGCCTTTTGACAGAATCAATAGAGAAAGTGCTGGATAGGAATCAGCAGACAATACTCTTTTTAAATAGGAGAGGTTTTTCTACATATGCAAATTGTAAAAAGTGTGGTTATGTAGAAAGGTGCAAGAAGTGTAATGTTGCACTAAATTATCATTCTGACAAGGAAAAACTCGTTTGTCATTACTGTAACTATCAGAAGGAGCCTGTTGATATTTGCCCGTCCTGTAAGGGCTCATATATAGACTTTTTCGGTTTTGGAACACAAAGGGTTGAGAGTGAGCTGCATAAGCATTTTCCCTCAAGCACAATAAGCAGAATGGATACAGACGCAACCAGAAAGAGGCTTTCGCACAACCTGATACTAAAAGATTTTTCATCAGGCAAGACCCAGATCCTCGTAGGAACGCAGATGATAGCAAAAGGCCATGATTTTCCTGGTGTGACATTAGTAGGTGTTGTATCGGCAGATACAGCATTGAACTTACCTGATTTTAGAGCTGGGGAGAGGACTTTTCAGCTTCTTACACAGGTAGCTGGTAGGGCTGGAAGAGGTTTTTCTCCTGGTGAGGTTATCATACAGACATATGTGCCACACCACTATACTATAAACTCTGCTATTAATCATGACTACACAGCCTTTTATAAAAAGGAGATAGCCTTAAGAAGAGAACTTATGCTGCCGCCTTTTTCACACATGGTATACATTACCTCGCGCTCCTATAAAGAAGAACGTGCACAAAAGTGTGCAGAAGACCTGGCAAGGCATATATTAAAAAGGCCTTTAAGCAATATGATAGAATTGTCAGGGCCGTGCAAAGATTTTGTTTATAGGTTGCGCAGACAGTTCAGATGGAATATAATATTAAAGGTAAAAGATCTAAAAGAATTTAACCCGCGATTAAGAAAAAGGCTTAAAGAATTTAAAAAGCCACACGGTGTCATCTTAACCGTGGATGTTGACCCAGCATGAAGATTATATTTTTTGGAACATCAGAATTTGCCGTAGCATCTCTGAAGGCGATTGTTGAGAGTAAACATGACCTTAGGTCAGTAGTTACGCAGCCAAGAAGGCCAAGTGGTAGAGGCCTTCAACTCTTGCCAACACCTGCAGAGGAATATGCAAAGAGCCTTGGTGCAAAAGTTTTAAGTTATGAAGATGTAAACTCAAAGGAAGCCCTCAATTCTCTTGAGGCAGAGAACGCAGATGTATTTGTTGTGGTGGATTTTGGGCAGATCCTATCAGATGAAGTTTTAGAAATACCAAAATTTTTGCCTATTAACATACATGCCTCATTATTACCGAAATATAGAGGTGCCGCACCTATACAGTATGCAATTATAAATGGAGAAAGAATAACCGGTATCACAATAATGAAGATAACAAAAAAGCTTGATAGTGGTGATATCATAGCCCAGTCAAGGGTGGAGATAAAGGATAATGACGACGCCCTTACCCTGACTAAGAAACTTTCCGAGAAAGGGGCAGAATTGCTTATTAGAACACTTGATAGAATGGAGGCAGCAGATATTAGGTCTGTTGCGCAAGAAGAATCTGAAGCTATATATGCTCCCAAGCTTAAAAAAGAAGATGGACTTATAGACTGGACCAAAAAGGCCCATAGTATAAAAAATTTGGTTCGTGGGGCTCTTTCGTGGCCGACCGCTTACACATATATAGAAGGAAAGATTTTAAAGATACTTAAAGCGGAGCTATCTGTTACGGGTACACAAGCAGAACCTGGTGTGATAACAGAGTTAGGAGATAGGGGCATAGTGGTATCTTGCGGACAAGGAGCACTTTTGATAAAGCAGCTTCAACTTGAGGGCAAAAAGCCTTTACAGGCAGCAGAGTTTTTACGTGGCTACCCGATAAAAGAGGGAATAATCTTAGGATGAAAAAGATTTTTAATTTTATTCTTACGCTCCATTTTCATCAACCAGTAGATAATTTCGGCTTTGTAATAGAGAAGGTTACAAAAAACTGCTATGAGCCATTGCTCAGCACCATAGAGGATTTTCCTGATATAAAGTTCAATCTCCACTTTAGCGGCTGCCTGCTCGAATGGCTTAAGAAGTACAGGCCGGATATAATTTCAAAGGTCAAAAAGCTTGTTTCAAGGGGGCAGGTCGAGCTTGTGGGAGGTGGGCTCTATGAACCAATTCTTTCTGTCTTGCCTGAAGCAGATGCTATAGAACAGGTCACCATGCTTTCTCAGTTCTTAAAGAAGGAATTTAAGGCAGATATTTCTGGATGCTGGCTGGCTGAGAGAGTATGGGAGCCCCAGCTTGCCGCGACACTATCAAAAGCTAATATGGATTATGCTATTATAGATGATGCGCATTTACGTTATGCGGGCTTAAGCGAAGATAAACTTTACGGCCATTACATAACTGAATTAGACGGCCATACTATAAATATATTGCCTTCTAATATGTTTTTGCGTTTTAGTATACCATTCAAGCCTCATAAAGTGACATTGGATTATTTGTATAAAGTAAGAGATAGCTATGGAAAGAATTTCATCTTATATGGTGATGATGCTGAAAAATTTGGTGCATGGCCCAATACCTATGAGCACGTATATAAGAAAAAATGGCTATATAAGTTTTTGAGGCTGCTGCAAAAAAACTCATCATGGCTTAAGACTACTAAAATATCAGACTACCTCAAATCCGAAAGCCCTTTAGGCAGAGTCTATATCCCATGCGCGTCATATCAGGAGATGAACCAATGGGCACTTCCTGTTGATTTTGAAGAAAGCCTCGAAAGTATTATAAACACCTTACGCAAGCAGGGCCAACTCGACAATTATATGGATTTTTTACGGGGTGGATTCTGGAGGAATTTCTTTGTAAAGTATCCTGAGTCAAACCATATACATAAGAGAGCGCTTATGGCAAGTAAGAGGTTGCGCAGGTTAGAGGCGATAGTCCGCACCCCGCATTCTACACAACTTAAGCTTGCAAAAAATGAGTTATTCAAATCACAATGCAACTGCGCGTATTGGCACGGACTTTTTGGCGGGCTTTACATCTACCACCTAAGGGCCTCTCTCTATAAACATCTTATAGCTTCAGAACAGATTCTGGATAAGATCGAATATAAGAAGAAGGCCTGGTTGGAAGTAAAAGAGGAAGATTTTGACTGTGATGGAAATAAAGAGTTTATTATAAGCACTTCTAAGAATACATTTGTAGTAGACCTGGCAGAAGGCGCTTCTTTGACAGAATGGTCTCTTAAGGCTAAGCCTGTAAATATTATAAATACCCTCACTAGGCGAAAAGAGATATATCATAAGGGCCTGAAGAATTTATCATATGATGAATACAGGCGTTCCGGTTTAAGAGATCGTTTTCTATCAAGCCTGATAACTTTGAGTGAAGAAGGTGACTTTGCAAATAGTATATACCATAGAGTAAAGAAGTTCTCAAGGAAAGGCTCGTATACAATAGAGTTAGAAAGAGATGGCTTTGCAGGTAAAAAGGGAGTTAGGCTGAAGAAGAGCTTTATATTCTATCCCGATAAAGACAAGCTTGATGTAGGGTATATTATTAAGAACCTGACACAAAAACCAGTAGAGCTAAACTTTGCACCTGAGCTCAATTTTTCAATCACAGATGACGCGATCGAGGAGGCCTTCTCTAAGATTGAGATGATAAGGCTTGAGGATAATATAGAAAACCTAAATATCAATATAAGCTTCTCGCAAGCAGTAGATAAGCTTATAAGATATCCTGTTCGGACAATCTCAAAATCAGAGAGATATTTTCAGGAGCATTATCAGGCGACATGTATCCTGCCCATATTTACCCTCTCCCTAGATAAAAATAAATCCAAGTCTATAGGTCTAAGCATAGAAGTAGACTAGCCTATTAAGAGTTACATACATATACATTGCAGTGGCAGTGATATATCGCAGCACGCATTTTTTTTAACGCATTTTTTGAAATAGGCAAAAACAACTCGCCCTTCGGTCTTCGACCGATGGGCTCAAACATAATTTTTGCTTCGCGCTAAGGCGCGCTCATTGACATTATTTCAAAAAACGCTAAAAAATGCTAT
>JABMRG010000147.1 GCA_013202935.1 Candidatus Omnitrophota bacterium | reverse complement strand
TATTTGATGTTATTATAGATAATACAAAAACGCCCAGTGGCACAAAAACAGAAGCTTTAAGAACGGCTGTAAACCAGATGGGCCTCAGGACCAACGAATGCGTAGCATTTGATGATTCCTTAAGGGGACTTAAAGAGGCAAAGGACGCATATATGCTATGTATAGGTATCGATACAGATGGAAAGCAGGGGGCTCAGTTACGAGGGACTGCAGATCTTGTTTTACGCGCGTTAGAAGATATGAAGATTGGTGCGATAGATGAATTATTCAAGAGAAAAGCCACTACTTTTGTAGACCCTGTTACAGAAGAAGTAACCAGATCGCTGCATAGGGCGCTTGGCGTAGGTGAAGATAGAGTAGAGGCTATCTTAAGAAGTTCTATGGACTCTGCAGAAAGTCCAAAACAAGAACCGAAGACCGCGTGGGAATCATTGTTATATTATGTTCAAACGGGAAAATTTTACTTCGGCATAGAAGATACTTTCAATACTGATAATGTTGCTGAAACAAGAACAAGCCCACCGGTAGACGGTATAGAGACTTATCTAACTACAAGTACCTATATAGATGGAAAGAGAGAAAGAGTATATTATAATGATGATTTTCTGGGTTTGTCTGCAGAAGAACGCGAGGGCTCTGCCCCTGTTTACATAATTCATGTACCTAGAAAAGATTTTGAAGGATATGAAGAAGGAGAAGGGAGAAATACTTTTCTTGCAAGAGTACTCATACGTACATGGATAGAGCATTTTATGCCATATTTTGATGGCGAGATACCAGATGGTTACATTCCGCACGAGAGGCTGTTTGCCCCGTCACAAGTACAGTTGTCACCTGTTGAGCGGACAGAAAAGGCAGACGATGTTAGGAGTCTCTATGCGATGCTTAAGGATTATTATGTATTTAAAGATCCTGCCGGTACTTATAAGCAGGCTATCTTTGGAGCAATTGAGGCAATAGAAAGAAAAGAGGGGAAGGGGAGTCTATTTTTAATCAATAATATTGGAAGCCCTGCAGATCTTTTGGCATGGTATAAATATCAGTTTGAACATGTAGGCTTAAGTGCTAATACGCTAAGTACTCTTCTTGAAGCAAACAGGTCTTTAAACAGAGTCATAGATTTTAATCTGGATGAGGATAATAATGGGTACCTTTTTAATTTTACGCACCCATTTACAGGGCAAACCATATATATACCCCAGAATATGAATCTAGAAGATTCAGAAATGTTTGAAGCAGTAGAGCTGATTCCAGATGCGGGTGAACGACAACAACGCCTCGAGGAGATAAGCAGGCTGGAAGAAGAAAGAAACAGTGACTTGGCTAAGGTTGCTGGATTGCACAAAGAAAAAGCGCGCACTCAAGCAGTTTTACGCGGAACGGCCGATCCAGCACAAAATGCGATGCTAGGCCAGCAGATAGCTTATTTAGATCAGGGCATAAGCGCGGCTAATAAGAGTGTTCATCTACTATCTCAGCAGATGATATATCAGTATGCTGAACCTGTAATATCCTATATACTTAGAAATGCATTTAATCATCCGAGGCAAAGGTGTTTTACCTTTGGTGTCTATGGCGGTAGCAGTATGGGCAAGACTACACTTTGTAATACATTAATGGAGCTGCTTTATGCTAAAGGTAGATTTGATAAGACAGCAGGCGAAGTGGCAGTCTTAGGAAGTGATAGCTGTCTCCACTCTGGTAAGGATGGTCGCTATATAGAACAAGCTACAGAAAATGGCGTAGAGAGATTTACCGCACTGCGTGGCCAAGGCATATATGATGTTATCGAATTTCGCAGAATGCTTAGGGAAATAAGAAGAGGCGGCTCTGTTAAACTTGTTCCTGATACCCATAGCCAGGCATATAGGCCCGGACAAGGAACTATGGTTCTGGGGCCAGGGATAAAAGTCATGATTGTTGATGTTGGTGTGCTGGCAGTAGATAATAATGTACTTGATGAGATCGACTTATTGCTGCCAGTAGTCTTTGCAGATGCTCATACGCTTTTAATGCGACAGATTGTAAGAGATACGCGTAAAAAGGATGAAGGTGGCGACAGGTCTTTATCCGTTGATTCTTTAATTGATAAATTTATTAGGTTTCTACTGGAAGAGAACCAGGAGGCCATGGACAGGATAGTGCTGGATAAAACAAAAGCATTCATGGTATGGCAACAGGATAGATTTAGGATTTTTAAAAGGAGGCAAGCCCCATTAGTACGTGACGGTGATTCCGTACCAATCAAAGGTGCTATATTCGATCTTGATGGAGTTATTACCTCTGCTGAAAAGGTGCATTTTGCATCCTGGAAGAGAGTCTTTGATGGAGTCTTTAAAGAAGAGTCTGGCCGTACAAGCCAAAGGCCGAGAGAATTTAAGATAGCTGATTATAGGCAGTATCTAAAGAGTATGACCAGATATGATGGTTGCCTCGCAATATTACAGGCTGCTGAGATAAATGAGTTTGCCTGCTTGAGTGGGTGTGAACATTATATTGATAGGGAGCTCCAAAAAGAGGAGTATGCACGATTAACGCCTCCGCAGCAACAGGCAATGGATAGGATAAGAGCCCTCGGGGATATAAAGAATAGTTATTTTAATGATCACTTAGATAGCCATCCAGAGGATTCGCAGATTTTACCTGGCGCAGTAGAGCTCCTAAAAGAATTAAGAGCAAGTGGTGTGAAGATAGCAGTTGCCTCTTCAAGCAGAAACGCCAATCGTATCCTTGAGATTGCAGGGTTGACC
>JABMRG010000146.1 GCA_013202935.1 Candidatus Omnitrophota bacterium | reverse complement strand
CTGATGGAGAATGCGGGCAGGTCCATGGCCGAAGCTGTTATAAGATGTTGCGAACGATCTAATGCCCGTAAAAGACCTACTGCTGCCATATTCTGCGGCAAGGGAAACAATGGTGGCGATGGCCTGGCCTGCGCAAGGTATCTTATAACTAATAAGATTAAAACAGCTATTTACATCTGTACTGATAAAAGTTTCTTAAAAGGCGACTCACTGACAAACCTTCGTATACTTTATAGTTACGGCATAAAACCTCATTTTACTACAACCAGGAAATCATTTGATAGATTAAAGAAAAACTTTATAGCAGGTATAATTGTAGATGCAATATTCGGCATAGGCTTTACTGGTAAGGCTACAGGCATCTATAAGGATATTATCGAATTCATAAATGCTCAAGGCGCATATATATTAGCAGTAGATACGCCTTCAGGCCTAAATGCCACGACAGGCAAAGTAGACGGCCTCTGTGTAATGGCAGATAATACGATAGCTTGTGGTTTTGCGAAGAAGGGGTTTTATAAAAGAGAAGGCCCTGAGCATTGCGGCAGAGTAAGTGTTGTAGATATAGGTCTGCCTGAAGAATTAACCAGAGGGAGGAGGTGAGAGGATGCAGGAGGTAGAGGTAAAAAAGCCTGACGAGAAAGAACTCGCAGAGCTTAATATAAAAGATTGGAGCCCGTGGGAGTGTGAACCAAGCACCTTTGATTGGGAGTATGATCAGGAAGAATGGTGCTATCTCTTTGATGGAAAGGTAAATATAGATACTCCAGGAGGCAAGGTCGATATAGGAAAAGGTGATTTTGTTAAGTTCCCTAAAGGCCTAAAATGCACCTGGAATGTGCTTGAGAAGGTAAGAAAAGTCTATCTGTTCAAATAGAAAAAATAGGGAATAATATCTCCTTTTAGGTGTTCTATAATTGAGCGTACTCCCCCTGGCTAAGAAAGAAAGGAGATCTTATTGTGATAGTCGCATATGAATGCCAAATATGTAAATATTTTTCAGAAGAGAACCCGCCTGAATGGTGTCCGGTCTGCGGAGGACACAGGATTATCTTTAAGCGGCTCATGCCAGCGCAAAGATAACAGGCCCACCTCAAGAATAAATATAAATCATACAAAAAATATAGGGAGGATTTTATGAAAAGGCTATTAGTCTGCATAGCTTCTTTTTTTATTATTTTTAGTACTATACAGCCATATGCTTATGCTGAAAATGCAAAACTTAATATGAGGATTGAGGAATGCGCTGATCTTCTTGATGAGGTTATGCAGATGCCGGAAATCAGCATACCAAGAGACCTACTCGCCAAGGCAAAGGCGATAGCTATATTCCCATCAGTAATAAAGGGAGGTTTTATCTTTGGTGGAAGGTTTGGAAAAGGCGTGGCCTTACGCCGTAACAGAAATACTGGGGAATGGAGCGCACCGAGTTTTTATACTGTTGCAGGTGGAAGTTGGGGTTTGCAGATTGGAGGCCAGCTTATAGACCTTATACTGGTTATTACCAATGACCGTGGCATGAAGGCACTGCTTAAGGATAAGTTTACGCTGGGTGGTGATATAGCTGGGTCTGCCGGGCCTGTAGGAAGAAATGCAGAGATGAGTACAGACCTGATGTTAAAGGCAGGCATACTCTCTTACTCAAGGAGTAAGGGGCTCTTTGCAGGACTTACCTTGAAGGGGGCTGTTGTTGCGCCTGATAACAAGGCAAATGAGCTATATTATGGCAAAGCCATAAGTGCTGAGGATATATTGATTGAGCATGAAGTAAGACCTACACCAAAGGCAAAAGAACTGATTAAGCTTCTCGATAAATATTCCAACTAATATAATATACCTTAAGGAACGATAAGATGGTAAAGAATGAGAACTTACGCAGAAAAGCTATACTGAAGAAGCTGCAGAAGGATATGGAGAAAGATAGGGCCAATCCTCAAAAGGTCTCCAAATGGCTTAAGCTTGTTGAAACCAAAAAGCGGCTATTTTCCTTAGAGTATGAGATGGATAAGCTAACAAAGCAGCTGCAGAAAAGAACTTAAGCTAAGGCTCTCTTAAGTTGAACTCACCCAAAAGACAGGCATCCGTTATAGTGGGTAGGCTTCGCAAGCGCTACCCAGGAGCAAGGGTATCTTTAAAACATAAAAACCCATTTCAACTGCTTATTGCTACTATACTCTCTGCGCAATGCACAGACATAATAGCAAACAAGGCAGCCTCAGGCCTCTTTAAAAAATACAAAACAGCAGAAGGCCTTTCTAATGCCAGGCTCAAGACTTTAGAGAAAGAGATTTTCTCCACAGGTTTTTATAGGGCCAAGGCTAGGAATATTATCGCTGCATCAAGGAAGATACTTAAAGATTATTGCGGCAGGGTCCCGGCATCTATGGAGGAGTTGACAACGCTTCCTGGTGTGGGCCGCAAAACCGCAAATATAGTTCTTTCGAGTGCATTCAGCAAGCCTGAAGGCGTTGCAGTAGATACACACGTAAAGAGGCTTAGTGGTAGGCTTGGTTTAAGCAGAGAGAAGACTCCTGAAAAGATTGAGAAAGACCTTATGATAATTCTTCCTAAGAGTAGTTGGCTCGATTTTAATTTTATATTGGTAAATCATGGAAGGGATACCTGTAAGGCGCAAAAGCCATTATGCTGTGAGTGTGCCTTAAATAATATCTGTCCTTCTAATAGGTGTCGTGCATGAAAAAAGAAGCTATGCTCTATAAGAAATTGCAGGGTGAGGCTGTAGAGTGTTATCTATGTAACCATCGTTGCAGGTTGCTTGAGTCTAAATATGGTTTTTGCGGTGTAAGGCAAAATATCGGCGGCACCTTATATACTCATGTCTACGCAAATATTGTGGCAAATCACGTAGACCCGATTGAGAAGAAGCCATTATACCATTTCCTGCCCGGAACATCGACCTACTCCATTGCTACTATTGGCTGTAATTTTAGATGCGGATTTTGTCAGAACTGGCAGATCTCACAGTTATCAACAAAGGACGCAGGCACAGGAGAGTATGAGCTTAAGCCCGAAGAGGTTGTAAAGGAGGCGCAAAAGAGCGGCTGTAAGAGCATAGCATATACATACACAGAGCCGACTATATTTTTCGAGTATGCTCTTGACACAGCCCGATTAGCAAAGGAGAAGGGGTTGTATAATATATTTGTAACAAACGGGTACATGACCAAAGAGGCGTTGGACTGCATAAACCCATTTCTTGACGCGGCAAATATAGACCTCAAATTTTTTAATGACCAGACATATAAAAAAATCTGCCAGGGCCGTCTAGAGCCTGTACTTGAGTCGATAAGGCATATGAAAAAGTTAGGTATCTGGATTGAGGTGACCACGCTTATAGTTCCTGGTTTAAATGATTCTGAAGAAGAGCTTAAAGGCATGGCAGGCTTTATAGCAGATACAGGCGTAGAGATACCATGGCATATTAG
>JABMRG010000016.1 GCA_013202935.1 Candidatus Omnitrophota bacterium | reverse complement strand
TAGCGATATTCACCTGGGATACACCTTCTTGTCTGCATATATCCCAAACCACCACAATCCTTCCTAATGACGTCTTCTTATCTGCCCTTATTAACACGGGAAGCCTGGCTGAAGCTACCTTTTTAAGTATAGAGGAGAGTTCTTTTAAGGTAACGAGCTTCTGGTTGTAATAAATAAGGTTTTCTGCTGTTATTGTAATTATGGCATTCTCTTCGCTTAGCATATCAGAGGTTATAGCACGCGGGAGATTCACCCGAATACCTGGCTGGAATATAAAGCTAGATGTCAGCATAAAGAAGATGAGTAACAGAAAGACTACATCTATTAAAGGTGCTATATCTAAGGTACGTAAGGCCCTTTCTAATTTAACGTGCCTTTTAAACCTCATAATCCTTACCTCTCTGTGTAAGTATGTTTGTAAGATCTGTTGCGCTTCTCTCCATATCAAGCACCAGGCTATTTACCTTGTTGACAAGGTAATTATAGGCAACATAGGTCGGAATCGCTACTACCAGCCCTGCAGCTGTAGTAAGTAATGCCGCCCATATACCACCAGCCAAGTCGCCCGGTGAGACCGCATTTAGCGAAGTGGACTTCTCCTGTATTACCTGAAAACATCCTACCATACCAACTACAGTACCTAGAAGCCCTAAAAGTGGTGCAATATGGGCTATGGTTGCAAGCATAGGTAAACGTTTCTCTAATCTGGGCACCTCATAAAGTCCTGCCTCCTCTATGGACTCTTTTATCTCATGTTTTGGCCTGTCATGTTTTAGCACGCCGGCCTTCAGTATATGTGCTATCGGCCCGGGCGTATTATCACACATCTCTATCGCTTCCATTATCTTGTTGCGCTTAAGCACATTGGCAATCTCATCCATAAACTTGCGTGTGTCTATCCTTGCGCGGTGCAGGTGATAAACCCTTTCTATAACAATAGCAAACGCTATGATAGAACACAAGATTATGGGGTACATAACCGGCCCACCTTTTATGATTGTAGTAAACATACACTCTCCCCCTTCCTTTGATTATATTACTGTTTTTCAAGCTCCTCTTTATGTTTATCCATCCACCTTAATCTTTCACGAGCATATTTAGATTCCTGAATATTCTCATCGGCAATCTCCTCATAGATCTTTCTAGCATCTTGCCATCGTTCCTGGGCCTCAAAGATCTGTGCTGTCCTGAGGCGGGCACGCGTTGCCCAGTAACCGCTCTTTGGATAGATATATCCAACCTTAAGGTATTCTGAGACAGCCTCATCGAACCTTGTCTCATCCTCAAGGCATTCTGCTATACGAAATTGAAGTTCTGCATTAAAATTATTATCTTCTACTTTAAGCGCTTTTTTAAAATATACAATCGCTTCATTGTAGAAACCTTTCTTCTGATGAATAAGGCCTATCTTCTTACTTATTATCCTCTGAAACTGTTCATCCTTATACTTGGCAAGCAACTCTTTAAGTGTTGCTGCAGCAGATTCAAAATTGCCAGATTCAGTAAGGATATCACCTAAGCCCATAGCTGCATTATGGGCTGAATCACTATTAGGATAATCTGCTATAACCTTCTTAAGCTGCTCTACTGCTGCATCGAGCTTGCCTTCACGATAGAGAGTCCATCCAAGGAGGTAATTGGCGTCATCTATTAAGTTACTCTTGGGAAAACCATCAATGACCCTGTTCAGTGCTATTTTGGACCTGCCGTACAAGCCTTTATTATAATAGTGCTGGGCAAACCAGAAAATAATATCAGCTGTGATATCACTATCCGGATAGCGCGCTAAATAGTCATCGAAGATTTTCATAGCTATGGCCTCTTTGTCAAGATGGTAGTAGGCCCATCCAAGTTCATATGTCGCGAGCCTGTCGAGTTCTTCATCCGATGCCTCTTTTATAACCTTCTTAAATATAGCTATGGCCTTCTTATAATCTCCCGTATTATAAAAACAGTTTCCTATCTGGTATAGCGCCCTATCCTTAAGTTCGCCTGCGTAGAAACTCTCCACAACATTATTATATTGTTCCATGGCAAGCCTGTAATTTGTCTGCCTGTAATAGATATCTCCCAACTGGAATATAGCTTTGTCTATAAGTTTGCTGTCAGGAAAATTTCTGATAAAGGTTTTTAAGGTTATAACTGCGCTATCTGTTTCATCCAACTTAATAAAAATGTCAGCCAGCTGATACTGCGCATAGTCCGCGTAGTAATTATCCGGATAATCCTTAAGAACCTTATCGTAATAGCCTTGAGCCTTGTTGTAATCACCCGCATCAGAATATATATCAGCTATACGGCAGAGTGAGCTGACTTTTAGATTTACATCCTCGCTTGTATCTTTAGCCTTTTTAAACTCCTCTATTGCCTCGGTACTCCTATCAAGCCGAAGTAGCGTCCAGGCAAGGTTATAATGAGCTTCGCTTGATGATTTGCTGTTGGGAAATAATCTCAAAAAATCTCTATATGCACCTTCGGAATATTTATACCTTTTGAGAGAATAGAGCGACTCTGCCTTCCAGAAGTAAGCATCTTCCAGATACCTGCTCTTGGTAAATCTATCTATCAAACGATTATAGTTATCTATAGCTTTATCATCTTCACCCTTTAAGTTATAAGAACGGCCCAAGGCAAAAAATATGCTGTCAGCATAGCTACTCAAAGAGGCCTCCTCAACTATCTTGGTAAACTCTACCACAGCCTTATCATATTCGCCCATCTTAAAATAAGACCAGCCTATGCCTAGCTTAGCATGAGGTATCCACTTCCTTTCTCCGGAGAGCCTAAGTGAACTCATATATGAGTCGCGTGCATCAGCATACTCTTCCAGCTGATACAATATCTCGCCCTTTAGAAATAATATATCTTTAGTCTCATCCCCTAAGGGGAACTTTTTTAGGTAAAGCTCTATCTGATCTTTAGCATCATTCAGCCTGCTTAAATCATAAAGGCATTCTGCCGCCTTATAAACAGCTGAAGGTACAATCTTTGAATTAGGATACTCCTGGCTTACCTTGTTGAAATCAACCAGTGCTGATTCAAGCTCATTCTTTTTATAATAGGACCATCCACGTGAATAGTATGCGTACGGGATATATACTGAGAGTGGGTACTTTTGTATTAAACGTTCGTAAAATGAGATTGCGCGGCTGTAATCCTGTCCATTAAAATTAACTTCGCCTGACCAGTATAAAGCATCGTCTTTAAACTTGGATTTTTCAAGATCCAGGACCTTCTGAAATTGGTTTAGCGCCCGGGGGTAGGCCTCATTATAGAGATAAGATTTACCTAAGAATATGCGCACCTCATCAAGATAGCTACTGGTAGGATAATAATGTATAAACTCCTCAGCCTGGCTAATAGCCAAGTCGTATAAACCATCGTTGAAGGTCTTCTTTATCAAAACAAACCGCTGGTCTTTGCCTTCATTCTCTGCATAACTATTAGGCAGGGCAATAGATACAGATATGCTCAATATTAATAAGGAATAGAGTAGGGATTTCATATTACTGGTAAGTATATCATTAAGTTATACTTATTTCAAGCCTATTATATAGGGAACGTTTCCCTCGCCTTCGGCTCGGGGAACCAGTCATGGAAGAAATTCATAGAAGTGTTTGGTTGCACCCGCTTACATTAAAGGAGTTTTTTGAGGTAGGTGGCGGTATAGGAGGCCTTCTTCTTGGCAATATCTTCAGGGCTTCCAGATGCAACTACCCTGCCGCCTTTTTCACCACCTTCAGGTCCAAGGTCAATAATATAATCTGCGGATTTTATAACATCCAGGTTATGCTCAATGATTAAAACCGTATTGCCGTGATCTACCAACCTCATTAAGACAGAAAGAAGTTTGCTCACATCAGCAAAGTGCAAGCCTGTGGTAGGCTCATCAAGAATATATAAGGTCTTTCCTGTGGCTTTTTTTGAAAGCTCTGTTGAAAGTTTAACCCTCTGTGCCTCACCCCCTGATAAGGTTGTGGCTGATTGGCCTAATTCAATATAGCCTAAACCTACATCAGCAAGGGTCTTCAACTTATTCCTTATAGGAGGGATATTGTAGAATAGCTCCATTGCATCATCAACAGGCATCTCAAGCACATCTGATATGGACTTTCCCTTATATTTTACATCAAGGGTCTGCTGGTTAAACCTCTTGCCTTTACATACCTGACACGCTATATATACATCAGGTAAAAAATGCATCTCGATTTTTTTTACGCCATCACCTTCACAGGATTCACACCTTCCGCCTTTGACATTAAAGCTAAAACGTCCTGGCTTATAACCCCTTATACGTGATTCTGGTAGCTTGCTGAAAAGGTCCCTTGTATAACCAAAAAGTCCAGTATAGGTAGCTGGGTTGGAACGTGGGGTCCTGCCTATAGGTGACTGGTCTATGACAATAACCTTATCTATATGCTCTGTGCCTAAGATCTTCTTGTGCCTTCCTGGCTTCTCTACTGACTTATAAAATTTTCGTGCAAGGGCCCTGTAGAGTATCTCATCTACCAAAGTAGACTTACCTGAACCAGATACCCCTGTTACGCATGTAAAAGTTCCAAGGGGAATGGAGACATCTATATCCTTTAAATTATGCTCAGCTGCCCCTTTTATAATAAGTGCTTTTTTGTCTTTATAAGGCCTTCTCTTTGCAGGTTTTGATACCAAGAGTTTTTTATTAAGATAGCTTGCAGTCAATGAGTCTTTGGACC
>JABMRG010000145.1 GCA_013202935.1 Candidatus Omnitrophota bacterium | reverse complement strand
GTTTTGCACAAAACCTTCACCCTCTTCTTTGCAAGCTCTCTCCTTAATACCAAAAGTACGCTTGCTGCTCTATCTGTTCTTGGAAAAACCCTATTTTGCCGCTCAATTTTTAACTTAAGGTGCCTCTTTTCAAAGAACTCGATAAGCTCCGGGTAGAAAAAATGCTTAAAAGAATCTCGCAAAAATAGGCCACTCTTAGAAAACCTCTTAAGGAATGATTCTAAGTCGCAGACATTTGTGATATTGCATCTTCCCTTCCCGCTTAGAAGGAGTTTCCTGCCAAGAGTAGCATTCTGCTCTATCAATACAACTTCTTCTTTCCCCATGGCAGCGCGTATAGCTGCCATCATGCCTGCGGGACCGCCACCAACCACTAGAATAGGGGGTTCATTCCTGATTTTTTAGTCTCTTGCTTGAATAAGCTGTTTTATCTGTTTTTCGATCTCAATAAACTTTTTCTCTTTTAATAACTCTTTCTTGAATATACTCCCGCCAAAGGCAACAGCAGAAGCTCCTGAATCAAAATACTCTTTTATTGTTTTAGGGCTTACACCGCCGCAGGCAAGGAGTTCTATATCTTTAAAAGGCCCTTTGATCTCTTTTAGATAGTCTGGGCCAAAGAATTTTACAGGAAACACCTTTACCATTGCTGCGCCTGCTTGATGCGCTCGATATATCTCCTGCGGAGTAAGTGCCCCTGGGAAAAAGGGGATATTCCTTTCAGAACAGCCTTTGGCAACCCCATCAACAAGTGTTGGGGATACTATAAATGTTGCGCCAGCATCCAAAGCCTGATTCAGCTCATCTTCGGTAAGCACTGTTCCCGCACCTACTGTCAGCCTGCCTTCTGCGTGCCCTACCATATCCTTAATCAGGCCTGCTGCATCCTCTGTATTCATTGTTATCTCAACAGCCTTAAGCCCAGAAGAGACCATAGCCTCAACCAGCGGCTCTAAGGCTTCCTGCTCAACACCCCTTAAGATACCCAGTATCGGTAGCTGTTTAAATTCTCCTATATCCATATTAATCGAGTCCAAGCTCCACAAGGCTTTCGTAGAACTCTCTATAATCTTCCCTCTTATCAGTCTTTCGAAGCGCCATGGCAGCCTTGGGATGCTCATTCATCATACCTGATATGGCATATGGTATAATATAACCCCATTCTATCTTTTCGCGAAGGGGCACAAACTCATTTGAGATAAGGTCTAAGATAGGCCTGATATCAAACTTCGGATTCTTCAGAAAACCTATCAGCAGTTCCAGAGGACAGTTCCCTGCGGCGCGGCCTATACCATATACAGTGCCATCAAGATAGTTTGCGCCATGGATTATCGCCTCAATAGTATTGCCGAAAGCAAGCTGCTGATGATTATGCCCATGAAAACCTATCTCTTTAGTGGTTAGTATATTTTTAAACTTCTTCACCAGCACCTCTACGGGCTCCTGATATAGCGCGCCAAAGCTATCTACTATATAGACAACCGATACCCTGCTCTCCTTTTCTATCTGATGAAGCGCCTCATCCAGCTCTATGCCCTGGTCCCTGGATATGGCCATTATGTTGATTGTAGTCTCGTACCCCTTATCCGCAAAGTGGTTTACCATCGAGATAGCCTTGTCTACATCCTTGACATATGATGCAACCCTTATCATATCTACAGGGCTTTTACTGGCTGGTTTTACATCATTTATGTCAACACGTCCGATATCCACCATAACAGATATCTTTGTCTTAGACTCAACACCATCTACAACACGCTTTATAACTTCATCATCACAGAACTTCCAAAGTCCGTACTCATCAGGAGAAAAGAGCTGCTTTGAATTTTTGTACCCCATCTCCATATAGTCAACGCCTGCAGAAGAGATAGCTTTGTAGACCTCCTTAACAAGCTTCTCATCAAAGTCATGGTTATTGATAAGGCCTCCATCACGTATAGTACAGTCTAATACTTTAATCTTCTCTCTGAACATCTCTCCTCCTCAAGAAAATTGCCTTCGACAATAACTCTGGTACGCAATTTTCAGTGGTTTCTGATTTTGAAATTTTATACCATAAATTAGAAAAGCGAGGCTATATTCTACCCTTTTTCCACCAAAATATCAAGCAAAAAAGGGGACGTTTCACCCGCCCGCATCTTCTTTCATTGCAATAAGTTACGTACCTAACCATTACATTTTTTCACTCTACATTTGTAGATAAAAAATGTAATGGTTAAACCCATAACCACTTGCTATGTAGGGGGTTATGAACGAGTGAAACGTCCCCAAATAAAAAAAGGCCTGGTTTTTATAAACCAGGCCTTTTTTTCGTTACTAAGTTACTACACCTTTACTACATTAACAGCCTTTTGACCTTTGGCATCATTTTCTATTTCAAATTCGACGTCGTCGCCTTCTTCCAATGTCTTGTAGCCATCACCCTGAACTGATGTATAATGAACAAAAATGTCATTACCTGTTTCAGGTGTAATAAAGCCATAGCCTTTTCGGTTATCAAACCACTTTACTTTACCTTTAGGCATCGCTTTTTCTTCCTCCTTCCTCTCATATTGTTACAGTAAAACAGTGAGAGAAACTAAAAAACCGTAGGGCGAGTGTTCTTTCCGCCATACGGCCTTAAGACTTCTACTCCCTCTTTACTACATGTATATCTTAATACAAAATCGGATAAATGTCAAGTGAAAATTTACGCTGAATATATTATCAAGATACCCATTGCTATGCCTACCAGCGATACCATGCGCAAGGCAAAATCACTCTTATTCAACCAGAAATCCATAGATTTCATGAGCTTATCAGGGC
>JABMRG010000144.1 GCA_013202935.1 Candidatus Omnitrophota bacterium | reverse complement strand
TCGTTTTGTTTTTACTTTGTCAACTAAAAATTGCTGTTTTTCTTTAATATCATTAAGGCTCGCCATCGGTAACCGTTCAAACGCGGTATGCGGCTTGGGTATAAAAGATGATATGCTTATTGTAACTTCTGCCGGGCCGCGCGATACTTCCTTTCTTAATAGAGCTACTCTGTCTGCCAGTGCTACTATCGCTTCCAGGTCTTCTCTCTCCTCTTCAGGAAGCCCTATCATAAAATAGAGCTTGACCCTTTTCCACCCTATTTTGTATGCCTGTCTTAAAGCTGTGAAGAGTTCTTTAAAATCTAATAGTTTATTGACTACCCGCTGCATCTTCTCAGTTGCGACTTCAGGCGCAAAGGTAAGCCCGCTTTTTTTCCCGCCGCAGGCGGATGAGCCTCCGGCCCATATTGCCAAAGGCAGCCTATCAAGTTCTTTTTCAATGCGCAGTGATGGAAGTGAGATACCCACGCCTAAGGATGAAAATATAGCTGTCAATTTATTTATAAGTTTATCTATCCCGGGATAGTTTGAGCTTGAAAGCGAAAGAAGCGATACCTCGTCAAACCCGGTATTCTTATAGCTTTCTTCTGCTAATTGAACTATCTCTTTAGGCTTCCTTATGCGTACGGGTGAATATATACTCTTCGCCTGGCAAAAATGGCAGCTGTTTGGGCATCCTCTCATTATCTCTAGAGTTATCCTGTCATGTACGATTTGAATATATGGTACAATAGGCGCCGTAGGAAAATACTCAAAGGTGAGGTCCTTTATTGTGCGTTTTTTAATCTTCTTAGAGCTGTCATAACAGGAAGGTACATAAAGGCCATCTATGAGCGAGAGCTCTTTAAGCAATTCCTGCTTTTTCTCTCTGCCGCATTTTTTATATATATCGATAAGATCGATAATAGCTTCTTCGCCATCACCTATAACAAAACAATCTATAAAATCTGCTAATGGTTCCGGATTAAAGGCGCATGTTCCGCCAGCGATAATCAAAGGGAAATCTCTCCCTTCTCTTTCATGAGACCTTAAGGGTATCTTTGAAAGATCCAGCATATTGAGCAGATTTGTATAGGTAAGCTCATATCCAAGTGAGAAACCTATTATATCAAAGGAGGCAAGCCCCATCTTGCTCTCTAATGAAAAGAGTCTTATATCATTTTTGCGCATAATCTCTTCCATGTCCAGCCACGGAGCAAAAGAACGCTCACATAATGTGTCATCCCTTTTATTCAGGATATGGTACAAGATCTTAAGGCCTAAGTGGCTCATGCCTAGTTCATAAGTATCAGGATAACAGAGACAGACTTTTACCATAGCATCCGACCAGCGCTTTTTAATACTATTGTGTTCTTCACCGATGTAGCGCGCAGGCCTTCTTACATTAAGAAGTATCTCATCTGTCAGTTGGACTTGATCCATTAAAATATCTTTCGCCTCATTTTTACGCTTAGGGCTAAGGCTATCAATACCATTGTAGTTGCTAAGCTCGAGCCACCATAGCTGATTAAGGGAAGTGGCAGGCCTACCACAGGCATAAGCCCAAGTGTCATTGCGATATTTACAATGACTTGAAACCATAAAAGGGTAACAATGCCCGTGACAAGAAGTTTTCCTTTCTCATCATTGGTTGTATCTGCTATGCGGAGCAGCCTGTTTATCAGAATTATAAATAGCATAAGCACCAGAAAGGCTCCTGCAAGGCCCCACTCCTCTCCTATGACTGAGAATATAAAGTCTGTATGGCGTTCGGGTAAGAAATTTAACTGATTCTGAGTGCCAGAGAGCCAGCCCTTACCAAAGAAGCCTCCTGACCCGATTGCGATCTTCGATTGGATTACAGTGTAGCCGGCACCGAGCGGGTCCATATTAGGATTTAAGAATACGAGTAAGCGCTTCTTCTGGTATGCCTTTAATATAAACCATAATAATGGACAGGTTGCCAGGCCCACAGAAAAAATACAAATAATATGCCATATCTTTGCCCCTGCTGTAAATAATATAACAAAGAATATAGGCAGAAAGACTATGGCTGTGCCCAGGTCAGGCTGTTTTATTATCAGCAACATCGGTATAAGGCATATTAATAATGAAGTTGCTACTATTCTAATATCACCTATCCTATGCTGGTTTGTACTGATATATCTTACAAGTACCAGGATAAAGCTTACCTTGCATAACTCAGATGGCTGGAGATTAAAGAGCCCTAAGCTAAGCCACCTCTTTGCACCAAGCCTGGCATCACCTACAGCTAATACCAGTGCCAGAAGTATTATATTGATAGCCAATAACCAATAGCTATAATCGATAAAGCGTTCATAGCCTAACCATAAGAAGCAACCAGATATTAATAAGGCCAGGGCTATCCAGATAACCTGCTGCAGGCAGTAATTTCTGGGTATAGTGCCGTCAGGCTTATGAGAGGCACTATAAAGCGATAGTAATGCTATGATGAGTAAAGCCAGAATAGCTGTGATCAGTATAGGGTCTATTTCTTTTAAGATTTTATTCATTACGGATCCAAAAAGCCATTCTCTTTTAAGTATATACCAAGCAGTTTTGATATATTTGCAGCGTCAGCGCCACCTTGTCCACCATGCTCAAGAAAAACTACAAAACTAAATTTTGGATCTTCAGAGGGTAAGAATCCGATAAACCAGGCATGGGTAGCTCCTTTTGTTCCAGGCTGAGCTGTTCCGGTCTTACCTGATAGAGACACGTCTTTTAGCTTTGCATTCTGGCCTGTTCCGGTATTATCGTTTACCACATTAAACATACCTTCTTTTACAACCTTAAATATACCAGGCTCTAACCTTGCATAATGGCCTTTTTTATGAGAAAGTTTCTTCTTCTCTATTCTCTCCACCAGGTATGGAGTTGGGCAATATCCTCCATTTGCTACTACTGTAAC